>JALUZX010000031.1 GCA_027011425.1 Planctomycetota bacterium | reverse complement strand
CCGCTACGCCGTGGGGGATACGCGCCACCTCATCGCGCTCTACCGCTCCCTCCGGGCCGACCTGGAGAAGGCCGATCCCCTGGTGCGCCGCCTGGTGGAGGGGGAGTTCCGGCGCCTCGAGACCCTGGAGCCTCCCCGGAAGGATCCGGGAGATGAATTTCCTTTTCTCAAGGTCAGGAAGGCGGGAAACCTGGGTCCCAGGGGCCTGAGGAACCTGGCCGAACTCTACAGGGCGCGGGACGGAGAGGCCCGCAGGCGGGACCTTCCGCCGGGCCGGGTTCTTTCGGACAAGGCTCTCTACGCGCTCTCTCGATACGGCCTTCCTCCCCGGGGTAAGGAGCTGGAGGAGTGGTGCGGTCTGCCCAGGCGCTCCCTCAAGCGGCAGGCCCCCTGGATCCGGGCGGCCCTGGAAAGGGCCTCCCGCAAGGAGCCCCTGGTTCTCCCCGACAGGGAGGCCCGCAAGCGCCGGAGACGGGACCCGGAGCTGGAGGCCTTCCAGGAGGCCCTGGAAAAGATCCGGGCCTGGCGCAAACAAAAGGCCCTGGACCTGGGCGTCGAGGCTTCCCTGGTCCTGAACAGGAAGGTCATGGAGGAGATGGCCAGGCGGAAGCCGTCCAGCAGGGGAGAGGTGGAAGAGATCGCAGGCATGGAACTCTGGCGGGTCGAGGCCTTCGGCGGGGAGCTGGTGGAAGCTTTGCGGGGAGATTCGCCGCGCCCCCGCGGCAGGCGGCGGCCCAAACAGGAGTAAAAATGTTGAAAGACCGGGCCTCCCGGGCCCGGCGGTCCTTCCCGGGGAAACCGTGGGCGGGGTAGAAGACGGAAAGATCTTTGCCCCGACGGGAGGTTTTTCATGGCACGCTGGTCCGGTTGGGGTCCTTGGACCCTTATGTTCCTGGTGGTCCCTCTTTTCCTGGCGCCGGGTCCGTCCCTTCTTCCCGCCCAATCGGCCAAGGCCAAAGCCCGGGCTTTGCGCAAGGCCCGGGCCAAGGCCCTCGCTTCCCTGACCCGCCCCCTTTTCGCCCGCCGCCGGAGACGGGGGAAGGCCCCTTCCGAGGCCCAGGCCTTGCGGGCCCTGGAGAAACTCCGGGCCTTCCAGGAGAAATCCGAGGCCCTCCGGGCCCGGACCGGCCCCCGGGGAAAGCGAAAGCGGAGAAAGCGCCTGGACCCGGCCCTCCTGGACCGGATCATGCCCCTGGATGTGCGCAGGCGGGCTCTCTCCACGGTGGCCCGGGCCCTGTTCGCCGCAAAAGGTGGGAGGTATGCCCGACTGGTCCGGGAGATCGAGGGGCTGAGGCCCCGCTACTCCTGGGATTTCTCAAGGCCCCTGCGGCCGGCCTGGGACGTCCTTCCCCTCCTCCTGGCCTCCATCGACCAGCGCAGGGCTCTCCAGGTCCCCCCGCGAAAGATGAAGCCCTGCAAGGCGGCGGACCGTTTTCCCGGTCCCGTCCCGCCAGGCGCCCCCAGGGTGGAGGCCGCCCCCGTGGAGATCGATCTCTCCACCACGAGGTGGCACTCCACGGGCCTCTACGCCCCGCCCGGGGAAGCGGTGAAGGTGGTCTTTCCCGGGAGCGTCCCCAAGGGGCGGTTCACCGTGGTCGTGGGCTGTCACACCGATTCCATCCGGGGAAAGCCCGCCTGGCTTCGTTTTCCCCGGATCACCCGCGCCTTTCCCGTGAACAAGGGCGGGCCCCTGCTGGTGGGCAATGTCTTCGGGGGGCTGATCTACGTCTCCAACAAAAGGGCCTCCCCCAAGGGTGAAAAAATCCGGGTGACCGTGACCGGGGCGGTGCGGGCGCCGGTCTTCTTCCTGGGGAAGACGAGTCTCGCCGATTGGAAGAAGACCGTTCGGAACTACCCGGCCCCCTTCGGGGAGATCGCCGGAAAGAAGATGGTCCTCTCCCTTCCCTCCCGGGTCCTCCTCCGCCTGGACGACCCGGCGCGGCCGGCCCGCTTCTGGGACAGGGTCGTAGAGGCCCAGGACGAGCTGGCCGATTTCCACGACAGGAACTACCAGGAGCGGTTCGTCTTCGACAAGCAGATCTCCGTGGGATACATGCACTCCGGGTATCCTCTCATGGGGCCCGTCTCGGCGGCGCCCAGGGCGGTGGACGTGGACACCCTGATGGTCAAGGGAAACTGGGGGATGTTCCACGAGATCGGCCACAACCACCAGATTCTCCACTACCACACCTACGCAAACCCCTGGACCTTCGACGGCAACATCGAGGTCACGGTGAACATCTTCGCCTCCTACACCTACGTGGCGGTCCTGAACAAGCAGGAGAACATGGGCCACCAGCATTGGCGGACCGACCTCCTGCCCCAGGAAATCCAAAAGACTTATACAGGCAAGCCCTACCCCCAAAAGAGCCACAAGGAAAGGTGCCTCTTCTGGGTCCACCTGATCGAGGAGTTCGGGTGGAAGACGCTTCACCGGGTCTTTTCGGATTACATGAAGCTCCCCAAGTCCGCCTGGCCAAGGACCAACCTGGCCAAGCGGAGCCTGCTTCTGGAGATCTACTCCAGGCGGGCCGGTTGCAACCTGGCTCCCCTCTTCGAAGGATGGGGCCTGGAAGTCACGAAGGAAGCCAAGGACAAGGTGAAGAGCCTTCCCCCCTGGCGGCCCAAGGTGGCCCTCCCCAGAAAGGTCTGACTCGTTCGAGGATGTCCCGGCCCCGGGTCGGCTCCGGCCGACCCGGGCTAGAACTTGACCACCATCGGTTTCCCGCCCGGCGAGGGCAGGGACCGGATGTGGGTGAAGATCCGCATTCCCCGCGGCCCCTGGTCGCCGACTCTCAGGGTGTAGAGACCCGGCGCGAAAACTTTGGGCCGGAAACGAGTCCCCTGGATGCGCAGGGTGTAGACGATCTCCCCGGTCTTCTCGTCGATTACCTGGATCACGGGATCCCGCATCCCTTCGACCCTGACTTCCGGGAGCCAGGCCGCGGCCTTCCGGGCGTAGTCGTCGAGCTGGTGGAAGACCACGGGCCAACCGTAGTAGGGCCCGGCTTCCTCGGCGGCGGGGTCCACCCACCTGGGCCAGATCTCCAGGGAGACGACCCGGGTGTCCTTGTACATCCTGGCGATTCCGTAACCGGTGGCCCGGTTGTAGAGTCGGGCGGGTTTCAGGTCCACCTGCCTGGGGTTGGCCACGGCGTAGACCGTCACCTTGTTGCCGAACCCGTCCAGGAAATCGCCCGTGTAGGGCGGCGCTCCGGGGGCGCGGTTCCTGCCGGGAACGGGTGGAAACCACCTTCTCGGCCAGATGTTGCCGATCGATGGGACGCACATGGCGTAGCAGGAATCCCTCCAATTCTCTACGCCGTATTGAATCGTTGTGCCCAGGTGCTGGTCCCCGGCCACGTGGAAGGCGAAGGCCTTGCGCATCCTCCGGATGGCCTCGTTCCGGCCCGTCTGGGGCCAGCCGTCGGAATCGAAGTCCGTGGCGATCCTGTCTCCATGGATGTATTCCCCCGGCTTGGGGATCTTCATGCGCGGCACCACGTTGTCGTCCCTGGCGGAGGCGGGCAGGGTGGCGATGTTGCAGAAGATCGTCTGGGAGAGGACCACCTTCATCCAGGCCCCGCCGGACCAGTCGGCGGCCCAGTGCTCAAGGAAATCGAGCTGGCGTTTTCCCAGGAGTCGGGCGCCGGGCACGTCGGCCTCCTTGGCGGCGTTGAATTTCATGTTGTGGGGCCAGCCGTTCCAGATGTCCGCCTTGGGCAGCAGGGGCTTGGGGGCGGACTTGAACTTCCGGTCCTCCAGAACGGCGAAACTCACCCCGCCGTAGAGGATGGGGCAGTAGTAGACGGTGATGCCCTGCTTCACCGGCGTGGGATCGTAGGGGTCGGGCAGGTGGCTCGTCTGGGTCCGCTGGACCATGTTGACGAAGGCTGCGGGCATGTTGTAGCCCCCGCTGTCCTGGCGGGCGGCGTTGTCGCCGCGGGGATCCACGGCCTTGCCCCCGCAACCCCAGATGTTGGAGTTGAAGACGTCGTGGTCGTCGGGGATGGATACGGTAGGCCGGTTCTTTATGATCGGCCCGAAGGCCCAGCCGTAGAGATACCATTTGCGGAGATATTCCAGGACGGCGATATCCAGAGGCTTGCGCTGGCACCCGTAGTCCCCGGAGCCCTCATAGATCTGGTCCCCCGAAAAGAAGAGGAAGTCCGGGTGCTGGGCCTTGACGTGTTCCAGGACCTCCGTGTTGGGAAAGCCCATGTCCCCGTTGCCCGTGAAGGCGGCCAGGACGAAGGGCCTTGTGCCGTCGGGTTCCCCGGCGATCGCGCCCTGGTAGAAAAACCGGCGCCTCCGGTTCCCCCTGGAGAGGAGGTCGTAGGAGAGGCGATAGGGCGTGGCCCGGGAGGAATCCCACCCGGTCACCCGAAAGCGGGCCGTCCGGGCCATGGGGTCGATGACGGCCCGTCCCGCCTCTTTCCACTTTCCGTCCCTGGAGAGGGTCTCCAGGATGACGAAAGGGTA
>JALUZX010000030.1 GCA_027011425.1 Planctomycetota bacterium | reverse complement strand
GCCGGGGTGATCCGGGGGGAAAGGGAGGCGCCCGGCCCCTTGGCGAATCCCATGGTGAAGCGCCTCGAGGAGGTGCTTGGGCTGGACGCACGGCAGAAGGAGATGCTCTCGGCCGCCCTGGAAGGGAACCGCCGGAAGATCGAGAGGGTGAAGATGGACGAGAGCAGTCTCAATCCTTCGGCGAGAAAAAAGATCGCACGCATCCGGGCGGAGCTGGACTATATCATCCAGTACGGCATCTTGACCGAAGAACAGTTGGCGAAATACTGGGCCCTCCGCAAGCAAGGGCCCGGCGGCCGCAAAAGGTGAATCTATGCCCAAAGTAACGGGAGTCTCCCTGGAAGGCACGGAATTGCGCGTGGTGGAGCTGGAGGGCTCCTCCAAGCGTTTCCGGATCACCCAGGCTTTCCGCCTTCCCCTCCAGGGGTGGGAGGAGGCCGAGGGCGGGGCCGCCGGGGAGGAAAGCGAGAAAAAGGAGAGAGCCCGGACTTTGGCGGCGGTCTTGAGGGAACGGAAGGTCCAGAAGGAACACATGGCCTTCGTCCTGGACGGGAAGGACGCCTTCATCCGCAACGCCAAGATCGAACTCAAGGGCGAGGAACAGATCCGGAAGGTCATCAAGTTCGAGGCCGAGGGGATCTTCCAGTCCCTGGACGTGGACGACGTCATCATCGACTTCCTGGCCGGCATGGAGGTGGAGGACGGGACGGAGGTCCTGGTTTCCGCCTTTCCGAAACCAATCCTCAAGGACGTCCTGGACCGGTTGCAGAAGGCGGGTTTGGACCCGGAGCTGGTGGAGCTGGACGCGGTGGCCCTCTTCCGGGGGGCCCAGGCCCTGGGGTTCCTGGACGCGGAGAAGGACCAGGTCATCCTGGACCTGGGTTACTCCTCGGGAAGGATTCTCCTGGTCCACCAGGGCACCCTGGCGGCTCTCCGGTCCCTCCGGTTCGGCCTGGAGACCTTCCTTCCCGAGCCCCCCTCTTCCCCGACCGGGGAGGAAGCCGGGGAAGGGCCTCCGGTTCCCGGGCCCGGCGCCGGAAGACCCGACCCGGATTCGGTGGAGGCCTACGCCCGGCGGGTGGGCAAGGAAGTCCAGAGGTTTCTCGCCGGTTTCGCCGCCGGGATGGAGATCGACTCGGTCCTCGCCACGGGCCGGGCCCTCCTGGCCGAAGGGGTGCGGGAGGGAGTCGCCCGGGCCCTGGACACGGAAATCGTGGAGTTGAAACCCCTGGAGCGGGTGGAGCACTCCTTCGAGGAGGAGGACGCCGCCGACCTGGAGGTTTCCATCCTTCCCGTCCTCGGGGCCGCCCTGGAACTTCTCGGCGCCGCCGAGCCGGGCATGAATTTCCGCCAGGAGGAATTCCAGTTCGCCCGGAGTTTCGAGCGGATGAAATTCCCCCTGGTGGTATGCCTGATGCTCCTGGCCTTCTTCCTGGTCCTCAAGTACACCCGCACCGCCCGGGAGACGAGCCTCTACAAGCTCTATCTCGGCACCCCCGAGGCCCGGGGAAAGAGGGCCAAGGGGCAGTTGATTCCCCGGGTCTACGCGGCTTACCTGGCGCCGAGCCTTCCCGTGAACCTGGCCAGGAAATACAGGGTTCCCCCCAAGACGGTGCCCGTGACGGGAGTGCTTCGCTACTACAAGTCCAGGCTCCAGGACTACGAGCGCAAGAAAGAGGCCGAGCTGGGCTACTACCCCGACCTTCCTCCCCTGGACTCGGGCCTCCACGTGCTTCGGGCCTTCGCCTGGTATTTCGAGAGGGCCAGGAGCCGTTTTTCCGGGAAGGTCCTGGTCACCTCCCTGGACCTCAGGTTGGACCCCAAGAAGAACGCCCGCTACCTGGCCTTCGATCTCCTCTTCTGGGGGGACCAGGCCCGCAAGGACTTCGACGAGATCCGCCGGATGTGGGACCAGGTCTGCAACGAGACCGAGAAGTCCCCCTACAAGGAGTCTCCCTTCCGGGCCTTCGTCCCCAGCGTGAAGGAGGCCCAGACCAATCCGCCGGGGGGGATCTGGCGGAAGGGGAACAAACTCATGATCAAGGAAAAGATTCCCGTGGTCCCAGACTGGCCGCCCAAGGGATCGTGAGGAGGAACCATGGGACCGGATACGGAAAAGAAATCCCTGGACCTGTTCAACCTGGTTCTCGTCCTCTCTCTGCTGGCCTGCCTGGGCTTCGGGGTCCTCTACGCTCTGGAGCGTTACCACCTCAAGGAGATGAAGGACGCCTTCCGGGAGGCGGAGGTGGTGATCCCCAAGATCCGGGCCCTGGCGGAGTCCGTCGCCAAGCTCAAGGCCAAGGAGCGGGCCGGCGGAAAGGTCACGGACGCCCACGACTACATCGAGAAATACATCGAAGTGGGGGGCAGCCTGAGCAAGGACGATTTCAATTTCCGGGACGGCGAGCGTCCGCCCGACAGGAGAGGGTTCCAGGACCACACGGTGACCGTCACCTTCCAGCAGGGGCGCAAGAACCGGAAATACCTCTCCCGCAAGAACATCTTCAACATCCTCTTCAACATCGAGTCCCAGTCCAACCAGTTCCGGATCGGCCGGCTCAAGATGATGGCCAAAGAAGTGGCCGCCGGATTCGGCAAGCGGGGAAAGAAGGATCCCCGGGAGCTTTCCGACTTGTGGCTCGTCCGGGAGATCGTGGTGGTGCGCAGGACGCCCGCCAAAGTGATCAAGAAGGGCGCCAAGGGCCGGGGATTTACCCGAAGGAAGGTCAGGAACAGGTGAGATGAGCGGGCCCGGCCTGGCATCCCCGAAGGTTGGGCGGACCGGAGCGGCCGGCGCCCTCCGGGCCGGGTTGGCGGCGGCGGTCCTTCTTCTCTCCCTTTCGTCCTGCAGTGTCCTGGTTAACTACACGGACCGCCTTGTGGACCCGGGCACGGGCCGCACCCCCGTGGTGACCTGGCCCGCCCGTTTCGGCTGGGGGCTCGGCTTCGTGGCGGGCCTTCCCCTGGACCTGGTCGGCGCGCCCGTGAGCTATGCCGTTTACAAGGCCGGAGACAGCCAGGATCCGGGCTACCTCTTCTATTTTCTTTTCCCTTCCCTGGTGACCTCCCAGGTGGGGACGCTGATTCTCGGCGCGCCCTTCGATTTTCTCGAGTTCGTGACCTATA
This sequence comes from Planctomycetota bacterium, assembly GCA_027011425.1. Lineage (GTDB taxonomy): Bacteria > Planctomycetota > UBA1135 > UBA1135 > JALUZX01 > JALUZX01. The sequence continues at coordinate 1,362 of JALUZX010000030.1, read as the reverse complement.
GATGGTGGTCCGGGGGCGAAGGAGGAGAAGAAGAAAAGAAGGCTTCCCCTCCCTCCAAGGGCGGGGCGGCCGGCAAGGGCGCCGGAAATTGAGCGAAGGAAACGGCCGGAAGCGGGCCCAGGCCGAGGCCCTGGAGCAGGCCCTCCTGGAGGGGGAGGGAAAGGGTTCGCTGGAGGCGTGGCTCGCCTACTTGCTCCCTCGGGAGGCCCTGGAGGACTTCGCCAGGCGTTTCGCCTTGAAGATCAAGGGGTTCCGGGTGGAAAAGGCCCCGGACCGGATCCTGCTCTCCGCTCTCTCCAAGGCCTTCCTCGAGAAGGGTGAGGTCCGAGAGGCCGTCCTGGAGAGGATCGGGGAGCCGGCGGAAAGCGCCCCGGAGCCTTCCCCTTCTCCTCCCCCGGGCAAGGAAGAGAAGCGGGACCAGGACGAGGATGAGGTCCGGGAGCTGCGTTCCAGGCTGGAAGCCCTCCAGGTGGAGTGGAACGTCCTGGAACTCAAGGAGAAGGAACTCCAGGGGGAGTTGAAGAAGGCCCGCTCGGGGGAGAAGAAATTCCGCCGCCGGGCCCTGGAGGCGGAGGAGGGAAAGCGAAAGCTCGAGGAGCAGGTGCGCAAGCTCAAGAACCTGGCTCCCGAGGCCAAGCAGGCCAAGGACCTGCGGCGGGAGGTCCAATCCCTCAAGGAGGAGAACGAGCGTCTCCGGGCCAGCTTGGCCAGCTTGAACACCGACAGGGTCAACCTGGAGCGGGAGGTGGAGGAACTTCGCCTAAAAAAGAGGGGCAAGAAGGCGCCCCGGGAGCCCAAGAAGGAACCGCCTCCGGTCCTTCCCGGCGAGGACCCCGACCAGTGGCACATCCCGCTCTTCGAGAAGGAATTCCAGGAGACCCTTCTCTCCGCCCCCGCCCCGGAGGCCCAACGGATCCTCAAGACCGTATTCTTCGCCTGCCAGGACCCCGCCTATCCTTCGCTCAAGCTGAAGAAGCTGGAGGGGAAAGGCGACCTCTGGTCCGTCCGTGTGGACCCGGGCATGAGACTCATCTTCTTGAGAGAGGGGAAGGTGTTCCGGTTTCTCACGGCCACGGACCGGGAGGACCAGGACACGGAGCTGAAGAGCCTCCGGGAGCGCTACGGTTGATTCGGGCGTGGTTCCATCCGCGGCAGTGATTCGAGGAAGACTGGCGCCGAGCCCCACGGGGGCCCTCCACCTGGGGAACGCCCGGACCTTTCTCCTGGCCTGGCTCCAGGCGCGCTCCATGGGAGGGAAGGTGATCCTCCGGGTGGAGGACCTGGACGGACCCAGGGTCAAGAAGTGGGCCTTCCGGGAGACCCTGGAGGACCTGGAGTGGCTCGGCCTGGACTGGGACGAGG
>JALUZX010000029.1 GCA_027011425.1 Planctomycetota bacterium | reverse complement strand
GATCCATCCCTCGGGCTCCTATACCGGTAGTTTTTCCCAGTGGCACGTGGGCGCCGGAGGCGGAGGCGGAGGCGGAGCCCTCCTCCTCCAGGCCGGCGGGGACCTGGTCCTCGGGACGGGAGGTTCGATCCAATCTCTCGGAGGGAACGGGGGCCAGTCCAAGGCGTCCACCGACGCCTCCCCGGGAGGGGGAGGATCGGGCGGTTCCATCCTTCTCCAGGTGCAGGGGGACGTGAAGATCCAGGGCAAGGTGGACGTTTCCGGCGGAAAGGGCCAGACCACGAAGACGGGTTACCTGGGCTGGACCTCCACCAGCGGGGCCGGGGCCCCGGGATTCATCCGGCTCGAACACGATCCCTTGATTCCCTATACCTCCCTTACCGGTTTCGTCCCTCCCGCGGGGAAGGACAACTCCGGGCTCCTGGCGGAGAAGGCGCCCGTCACGGGAGCGGAGTCCACCTGGTATCGGACGATGCAGGTGAAGGTGAAATGGCTCCACTTCGAGGTGACCGCCCAGGAAGGCCCCAAGAAGGTGATCTACTCGGACGATCCGACAAAGGGGGTCGTTCCCAGGCTCGGGACCACGCCGGTGGCCTTCTTCCTCCAGGGAACCAGGATCGACCAGAGCGGCAAGCCGGGGGCCCTCTCCAAGTGGGTGGTCAAAGCGGCGGACCTGAATTCCTTCAGCCCTACCCCCTTGGCGGTGCGGTTCATCCTGATCCTGGACACCTCCAAGCTCCCCTCCGGGCAGAACCTGGAGATCCGGGAGGTGAAGGTCGTCTACAACCTGTAGAAGAACCTGCGCCCTCCGCCCTGGGGCGGAGGGCGCGGTTGCCTCGGGGTTGCGGTTTGCTCAATACCGGCCGATATCGGACTTGCCGGTGGTGATCATGGGGTCGCCCGGTTTCCAGCCCGCCGGGGCGGCCTTGCCCGGGTTGGCCCGCACGGCCTGGAAGGCCTGGATCTGGCGGATCAGCTCGTCTACATTGCGGCCCACCGGGTCAGTCAGGACTTCCACGGCCTGGATGACGCCGTCGGGATCGATGATGAACCGGCCCCGTCTCATGAGGCCCGTGGCGGGGTTCCAGACGCCGTAGGCCCGGCCTACGGCCCCGCTGGGGTCGGATGCCATTGGGAAGGGGACCTTGGCGATGGTGGTGGAGGTCTTCTTCCACATCCAGTGGGAGAAGTGGGTGTCCGTGCTGATGGAGATCACTTCCACTCCGAGTTTCTGGAGGGTCGGGTAACGGGACGCGACCGCGCCCAGTTCGGTGGGTCAGACGAAGGTGAAGTCCGCCGGGTAGAAGCAGAGAACCCTCCACTTCCCCTTGTAGTCGGAAAGTTTCACCGTCTTGATCTGGTCTCCCACCACGGCGGGGAGCTGGAAGTCCAGGGCCCTCTCCCCGGGAAGGAGGAGCCTCCCCGGGCCGAGGGAGGCCGCCCGGGGGGCGGGTCGCGCCGGGGCTGCGGCCTTCTTTCCGGCGGGTTTGCCGCAGGGGGCCAGGACCTGGGTCACGGCCCCGTTCCAGGCCAGAGCCCCCAGGACGGCCCCGAGGAAGAGGAAGGATGCTGTCTTTCTTCGCATGGGCTGATCTCCTCCGGATCGAGCTGTTCAAAAGGAAAGATTTCCACTGCGGGGAACCTAACAAAGGCCCCCGGGGGATTCCACCAGGGTGGTTCCCTTTTAGAGGATCCGCAGGGCGCCGCCTTCTGTGAGGACCAGGCCCATGGGATTGGCCCCAGGCGCCGTGACCAGGAACTGGCTGTAGAGAAGGGCGCCGTGGAGGGCGGCCTGGTTGGGGATGGGGAAGCGGAAGGCCCCGGAACCGGAGGAGCCGGCCTTGCCGGTGAAAAGGAGGATCGGCGCCACCCGGAGGAAGCAACCCGGGGCCCCCAGGGAAGCCAGGGAGTAGGGCAGGAGGAAGCCTCCCGCCATGCGGGAGCGGTTCAGGCCGAAGACCAGGATGTAGGGGGCGTTGGCCGGGGCCTTCGAGAGGGTCCAGGCGGAGTTCGTGGACCCAACCGCCGGGGAACCCGTGAACCCCTGGACCGGGGCGGCTTGGAGGGACCCGGCGCAGGCCCGGCCGAAGGTCCTGAACCCGGCGTGTTCGTTGTGGAAGACGCAAACCCCCTGGGCGTAAAAGGCCGCCGCCAGGTCGGGCCAGCCGTCGCCGTCCATGTCGCCCGCTTCCAGGCCTTCGATGTACCTGTTCGCTCCGCTTGGGAAGAGGCCCGCCGGGTTCCACCTGGTGAACTTCCCCTTGCCGTCCCCCCGGTAGACGAGGATTCCGTTGCGGAGCGTGCGGCCCTGGTAGGCCGAAAAAACCACGTCCAGGTTTCCGTCCCCGTCAAAGTCGGCCACGGCCACGTCCAGGGTGTCCAGGTTCTGGGTGGGAAGGCCCGTGCCCGTCACCTCGACGAGAGCCTTTTTGGTCTTGTCCCACCGGTAGATCCGGACCCCTCCGCCGAGCATCCCCGTGCCCTGCTGGTAGGAGCCGAAGAAGATCTCCTTCTTTCCGTCGCCGTCCATGTCGCCGGCGGTGACGCCGTAGTATTGGGCCTTGGGAAGCCCCGCGTGAAGGGCCTTCCAGTTGCCTTTGCCGTCGCCTGCCCAGACGTCGGGAGCCAGGTACTTGGTCCAGACCAGGTCCAGGTTGCCGTCGCCGTTCACGTCGAAGAGCATGCACTTGTGGCCGCCGCCGTTCATGCCTCCCGACGTATTTGGAAGGCCCCTGCTGGACTCCTTCCATCCGCCTTTCCCGTCGGAAAGGAAACATTGGGTGTAGTCCGCCAAGTGGCCCGTGAAGATCACGTCGTCGTAACCGTCGTGGTTCACGTCGCCAACGGCCACCCCTTCCATGGCACTTTTGAGGGAGATGCCCTTGACGGCCTTCTTGAACCCTCCCTTGCCGTCGCCCAGCCAGCAGGTGCCGTTGGCGCAGGCCACGTCCAGGTTTCCGTCGGCGTTGAAATCGCCGAAGGCGACGTCGGAACGGCCGCTTCTGGGGGAGGGGGTCAGCGGGCCGCCGCTGAAGGTCCTTCCTTGGGAGCGGTAGACGTGAGGCCCATTGCCGAGCCGGGCCACGCAGGCCAGGTCCTCCTTGCCGTCGTGGTCCACGTCGCCCCAGGCCACGCCGGACCAGTTGCTCCCGTCCAGCCAGGGGAGGCCTTCATAGATGGTGCGGAAATCGGAGGAGGGAAGGTTGGGCGTCACCGTGAGGATGGCCGTGTAGGGAGCCTTGGTGATCTTGGAGAAACTGCGAAGGCCCTTGGGGTCCTGGGCCTGCCATCCCGAGGATTCCTGTCCGGCCAGGGCCGCCTTGATGGGCCATGCGCCGAAGGACTTGGGAGCCCTTACGAGAATCCGCAACGTGATGGGGTTGGGCATGTGCTGGGAACCGGAGCCGGAGAAGGAGGCCAGGTAGAAACCCGGCTCAGGCTGGTAGAGGCCCAGGACGGCCGGGTCGTCTCTTTTGACCTTGCCGCCGTCGGACCAGTAATTGAAGACCGTAAATCCCTTGGGGAGCTGGAGGACCGCTCCGGCCTTGGAACCTCCGGTGCCCTTGGACCAATGAGCGATTACCGTGACCTGGAAGAGTTCCCCCGGGAAGACGGCCTTGGGAACCTCCAGGACGACCAGGTTCACCACGCAGGACGCGGGCAGGAGAAGGAGGAGAAGAAGGGTCCATCGGAGAAAGGAAAGGCGTTTCATTGCGGGACCTCCTTCTGGGGAAAAATTGGAATGTCTCCAGGGGAACCCTTGAATTCTAGGCCCTCCGGGGTTGACGGAAAGGGGCCCCCGGGCTAGAAACCCTGCCTTCTCCAGGCTAGAAACCCCTCCAGGAGGGCTCCCATGCAGGTGAACGTCAGGAATTCCGCGGGGAAGCGGAAGAAGAAGGTGGGCTTCCGGACCCGGTCCAAGACCAAGGGCGGCAAGAAGGTGATCCGCCGCAAGATGCGAAAATCCGGGAAGTTCCGGGTGGGATAGGGCCGGGCCCCATGGGTTCGGGCCCCGGCCACCTGCCCGCCTCGCCGGGAGAAGTCCGGGCCAGGGGGTGGAAGGGCGTGGACGTGGTCCTGGTCACGGGCGACGCCTTCGTGGACCACCCTTCTTTCGGCGCCGCCGTGATCGCCCGGGCCCTGGAAGCGGAAGGCTTCCGCGTGGCCCTTCTCCCCAGGCCGGACCGGCGGGACCCGGCCTCCTTCCGCCGTTTCGGCAGGCCCCGCCTCTTTTTCGGGGTGACAGGGGGCAACCTGGACTCCCTGGTGGCCAACCGCAACGCCTGGAAGGCCCGGCGTCCCAGGGACGACTATGCGCCGGGAGGGAAACCGGGAGGAAGGCCGGACCGGGCGTGTCTCGTCTACGCCCAGGCCTGCCGGGCCGCTTACCCCGGCGTTCCCGTGGTCCTGGGAGGGATCGAGGCGAGTCTCCGGCGGCTCGCCCACTACGACTGGTGGTCCGGGAAGGTCAGGCGAAGCCTGCTCCTGGA
>JALUZX010000028.1 GCA_027011425.1 Planctomycetota bacterium | reverse complement strand
GGCCCGCCCCGTGCGGCTCGTGGTGAAGTGTCACTCCCCCGGGGCCTGGACGCCATCCCCCTACACCGTGAGGGCCTGGTTCCGCCGGGCCGGCGAGGAGGAAGAGGGCGGCAGGAACGAAACCCCCGCCTCGGCCGTCCCGGTGGACCTGGTGGAGCCCATACTCGGGACCTTCGAACCCGCCGGGGACGCCGACTACTACTCCTTCACCCTGGCCCGGCCGGGCCGAATCTCCCTCCGGGGAAGGTCGCCCGTCACCATGGACCTGGTCCTCCTGGACGGGCGGGGAAAGAGGATCGCCGGGACCTGGGATTACGGCGGAAGGTGGGTGAACGTTTCCGCCTCCCTCCTGCCGGGCCTCTATTTCATCCTCGCCCGGGCCCACGGGAGAGGGGCCACAGGCCCGGGACAATACGAAATCCGGTCCTCCCATTACAGGGCCGAGCCCGGGGAGAGGGTCCCCCTGGACGGGGATCCCCCCAGGACCCTGGCCCTGGAGAGGGGCCGCTCTTTCCGCGTGGACGCGCCCAAAGACCTGGACCGCTTCCTCTTCGCCCTCCCGAAGAAGGGGAAATACTACCTGCTGTTCCGCTTCCCCTTGAACATGGATTTCCACGTCACGGACCAGGCCTCGGGCAAGAAGGTCCTCGCCACGTGGGACTACGGTGGGTTCCGGCGTTACGTATTGAAACCCGCCGGGGCGACCCGCTACAGGCTGGATCTGGCCGCCCACGGACGAAACGCCTGGTCATCCTCGCCGGGCCTTGTCATGGTCTCCACCCTGCCCGACCCGCCGGCCGTCGAAGAGATCTCCGGCCGGGCCGACCCGGTCCGGCCCGCGCGGGTGACCTTCCACAGGAAAGCCCTGGGGGGATTCCCACGGGCCTCCAAGGTGGAAGTCGATCCCCTGGGGAACGGGTCCTTCTCCCTTCTCCTTCCCCCCGGCGGGGCGACCTGGGAATATCCCGAGGAAGGGGTCTACCCGGCCCGCGCCCGGATCACCGGGCCCAAGGGGCGGACCACGGTCGTCACATTCTGGGTGAGCGCCCTGGGCCCGCGGGAGCGGAAGGGCGTCCAGGTCAGGCTGGCGAGCCCTCTTCCCGGAACGGTGGTGGACGGGCCCCTGCCCTGCCTGGTCCAGGCCTACAGCTACGAGGCCCCCTTCATCCGGAGCGTCTCGGCCTTCCTGGACGGGAAGCCCGCGGGCCGGGCCTTCCGGGCGCCCTTCTCCATCGACGTCCCCTGGGTGGATTTCGGCCCGGGGGAGCACACCCTTTCGGTGACGGCCCTGGACGCCCGAGGAAACACAAAGACCGTATCCAGAAAAGTGACGGTCTCCGAGTATTACGACCTCTCCCCGGCCGACGGATCGACCCAGAGCGGCAACGCCGTCCGGGTCCGCTGGGTCTCGTCGGTCTTCGGGCCCGCGGCGGTGCGCTACAAGCCCGAGGGGGCGGCGGAGTGGAAGACCGCCCGGGGGCAATCCGGAAGGGAGAGAATCGTCCTCTTGAGGGACCTGGAGCCGGGAAAGACCTACCTCTTCCAGCCCCTGGGGAAGGGAAAGCCCGGGCCGCTCCGCCGGGTCGTCCGGATCCGGGGCCTGGCCTTCGGAAAGCCCCTCTACGGGGGGACCATCGCCAGGGATTACGACCAGCGGATCTCGGTGAGCGTCCGGAACCAGGGAGACAAGCCCCTGGCGGTGCGCCTCTCGGCGGAACTTCCAAGAAACAGCAAACTACTGGCCGCCTTCACGGGCGAGGGGGCCGAGGGGAGGCCCGTCATCCTGAAGGCCGGCGAGGAGAGGGACTTCGTCCTGGGGCTCAGCGCCCAGGACGTGACGCGCCCCCTCCACCGCTTCCCCATCCGCGTCACCTCCCCCGGCGGGATGACCGACCAGGCCGAGGTGGAGATCCACGTCCGGCTCCCCGAAGTGAAGCTTGCCTGGGAAAAAGGCGACGAAAGCCCGGGCCTCGGCCGAACCTACACCCTGAGAAACCGGGGCGACACCCTGACGGATCTGGCCGTCTTCCCCGCCTCGGAAGAGGTGGAGATCTTCCCGAGACTCGAGCACGGCATGCTGGAAGCCGGAAAGAGCATGACCTTCTTCGTCCGGCCCAGGATGAAGGAAGGTTTCCGGTCCGTCGAAACTGAGATCGTGGCGCGCTCCCTGGACAAGGAGTCCCGGGTGAAGTTCAAGGCCGCCCTTCCCGAGGGGGAGAGCCTGCACAAGCTCCTGCTCCTGCCGGGAGGCGGCCTGGACCGCCCCGGCCGGACCGAGGAGGACGATCTCCGCCTGGCCCGGACCGTGGCGGCGGCCTGGCTGGATCCATCCATCGTGGACTGGAGCAAAAGGCAGTTCCCCCGCGACACGGACCGGGACGGCCGGCCCGACCGCTGGCAGGTGGAGGACGGCCTCAACCAGGTCCTCTGGACGGGGGACGACACCGACGGCGACGGCAGGGTGGATTTCGTCCGGGCGGATCTCGGGAAGGACGGCGCCGGCGACGCCTCCTGGGTGCTCAGGAAAGGCAAGTGGGAGAGGACCAACCTGGCCGAGGCCTGGCTGGAGATGAAGTTCACCATCCCCAGAAACAGGACCCGGTATAAGAAGCACGACCTGGACCTGGTCCTGAACGGCAAGGTCGTGGGATCCCTCCGAAACACCCTCCCCGAGGGGAACTACAGCTTCCGCCTTCCCCCGGCCCTGCTCTCCTGGCGGGGGTCGGGGCCAAGGGAGACCAACACCCTGGAGATCCGCTCCCGCTTCCAGAACTTCGCCCACTACGCCATCACCAGCGACTTCCAGGTGAAGTGCCGGCTCCAGGGCATCCAGACCTGGATGCCGGGGAGGGACCGGGCCGACGCCCTGAGCCGGCTCGTGGAATCCGACCCGGGCCTCAAGATCCAGGGGCCCGACTTTTCGGTGGCCAGCATCGATCTCTCCCTCCAGGGGCCTTCCCCCCTCAAGAAGGGAGACCGGGTGAAGATCACGGGCCTCCTCCGGAACCTGGGGGAGGAATACGAAGGATTGGTGACTCTCTCCCTCTCCCGGGCCGTCCCAGGCGGAAGAGGGGTGGAACTCTCCAGGACCACCGTCCGGGCGCCCTCCCTGGAGGGGACGTCGTCTTTCAGCTTTTCCTGGAAGGCCGCGGCGGGAAACCACAGCCTGCTGGTCACCGCCGACCCGGACCACCGGAAGAAGGACACGGACAGACTGAACAACACGAGCGTCCTCAACGTCTTCGTCCCGGGCGACGACGCGCCGCCCGAGCTGGTGATCCTGGCCCCGGCCGAAAAGAAACGGTTCAACGAAAGCATCGTGGACCTGCGGGCCCGGGCCTCGGACGACGGCGGCGTGGAGCGGGTGGACGTCCGGGTGGACCGGGGGGTCTTCACCCCCCTCCACCGGGCGAAGGGGGAGTTCCTGGGGAAGGCCCTCCTCCAGCCCGGATCCCACACCCTCACCTTCCGCGCCGTGGACGGCGGGGGCAACCGGACGGAAAAGAGGGTCTCCCTCCGGGTGGAAGGGGAGAGGCCCGCCCTGGAGATCCTCTCCCCCGGGCCTGGGGAGAAGATCGGGACCCGGACGGCCGAAATCGTTCTGAGAGTCGGAAAGGACGTGGAAGCGGCGGCGGTCCGGGTGGAGGGGGGACCCTGGTGGGAGCTTCCCATCCAGGGGGATCGGGCGAAAGGGAGATTGCCCCTTCCCTTCGGACCGTGCCTCCTGGAGGCCGCCGCCGTGGACGGCCGGGGGGTGTGGAAGAAGGCGGTCCTGAGGCTGGAATGCGCGGCCCAGCGCCGGGAGGGGGAAAAGGACCCCGAACCGAGAAGACTGGGCAGGAGGAAACTCTCCGGGCTCCCGGGCCTTCTGGTGGATCCCCTGGCCGGGCCGGACCGGGTCCTCTCGGAGCGGGAGGTTCCGGCCTTCGCGCCCCCGCCCGGAGAGGCCGGCGAGGGGAAGGAAGAAGACGCGCCCGGGGAAGAGGAAGGGGGACACTTCTATCCCTTCTTCACGGGTTCCCTTCCGGCGCCCAGGACCGCTCCGCCGCCGCCCGTGGGAGGGTCGGTGACGGTCCAGCGCCACAAGAAGGACTGGTATTGCCCCAACAGGCCTCACATCAAGGTAGGTTTTCGTCTTCCCGAATACCTGGCCAAGCTGGACCTGTCCAAGTACAAGCCCGGCTCCAAGGCCTTCGAGGAACTCCAGCGCCGCCTCCTGGAGAGGCTGCGCCGGAGGGGCATCGACACATCCCGGCTCGAGAAGTTCCGGGACCTTCTTTTGAGGCATTGCGACAGGCTCGAGCAGGGAGGCCCCCTTCCCGACTTCTGGCAGTCCCTGGGCTTCAAGGCCATGCCGCCTGTGGACAAGGCCGCCCAGGCGGCCTGGCGGAAGAAGATGCGGGAGAAGACGGCCATGTTCTGGCTGAGGCTCCTGGCCTCGGGGGACCCGTCGCTCATCGCCCAGGGACTTCGGGCCCGGGCTTCGGCCCTGA
>JALUZX010000027.1 GCA_027011425.1 Planctomycetota bacterium | reverse complement strand
AACAAGTGGAGCCCCGACCAAGATCCTTCCCGAGAACGCCTACAGGCCCCTGCGCCCGGGAGAGGTCTACCAGCCCGTGGTGCCCGCCTCGTCCAACATAGCCGAGGTCACCGTCCGGTCCCTGTCCTACGGGGTGGTCCTCACGGCCGTCTTCGCGGCGGCGGCGGCCTACATCGGCTTCAAGACGGCCAACGCCATCGAGACGGCCATCCCCATCGCCATCCTGGCGGTCTTCTTCGGCAGGATCCACTCCCGGCGGAACACCCTGCTGGAGAACGTGATCATCCAGTCCATGGGCCAGGCCGCGGGCGTGGTCGTGGCCGGGGCGGGCTTCACCATCCCGGCCCTCTACATCAACCAGCTCCACCCCAACCTGTTCCACGCCTTCCTGGCGGTCATGACGGGCGGCTTCCTGGGGATCCTCCTTTTGATTCCGCTACGGCGCTACTTCGTCAAGGACCAGCACGGCCTCCTTCCCTTCCCCGAGGCCACGGCCACCACGGAGATCCTGGTCACGGGCGAGCAGGAGGAAGGCTCCAGCGGAGCCACCCTCCTTACGGCCCTGGGGATCGGCGCGGCCTTCGAGTTCCTCGTGGAGGTCATCCACCTGTGGAACGCCAAGCTCGACACCCACCACCTCTTCCCCGGGCTCTACCACAAGGGCATGGAACTCCGCATGGAAGCGACGGCCACCAATTTCGGCCTGGGATACATCATCGGGATCAAGTACGCCGCCATCATCGCCGCCGGCTCCCTCCTGGCGAACCTGGTCTTCGTGCCGCTTGTGATCTACTTCGGCGGGGACGCCGTGATCCTTCCCATGAAAACCGCCGTTTCCGCCGCCGCGCCTTCGGAAATCTGGAAAAACCTGGTCCGCCCCATCGGCATCGGCGCCATCGCCGTGGCGGGCCTGGTGGGCATCCTGAAGATGTCCAGGATCATCCTGGGGAGCCTCTCTCTCGGCTTCAAAGGCCTCTTCTCGGAGCACTCTCCCGATTCCATGGAGAGGACCGACCTGGACATCAAGCCTTCCTACGTGTTCCTCATGGAACTGGTGATGGCCCTCTTTCTCTTCCTGGTCTTCAAGTTCGCCTTCGGAGCGGCCCTCTCCACCTCGATCCTGGGGGCGGCCATCGTGCTTCTCCTGGCCTTCCTTTTCACCCCCGTGGCGGCCCGGGCCATCGCCATCGTGGGGATGAACCCCGTCTCGGGGATGACCCTCATCACGGTGATCCTGGCCTGCCTCCTGCTTGTGAAAGTCGCCGGCCTGGCCGGTCCTTCGGGCCAGATCCTGGCCATCTCCATCGGCGCCGCCGTGTGCACGGCCCTCTCCATGTCCGGCGCCTTCGTGACGGACTTGAAGATCGGCTACTGGCTCGGCGCCACGCCCCGCAACCAGGAGAGACTCAAGTTCCTGGCCATCGCAATCGCCTCGGCGGCCATTATCGGGGTGATCTGGCTCCTCCAGAAGAGTTACGGCTTCAGCGTCTGGGACGCCAAGAACAAGGAATTCGTATCCAACCCGGCCCTTCCGGCGCCCCAGGCCAACCTGATCGGGGCCATCGTGAAGAGCCTCATGTCCAACGAGGCCCAGCCATGGATGCTCTACGCCACGGGGGGAATCCTGACCCTGATCCTGGAGATCCTGGGCATCCCCACCCTGGCCTTCGCCCTTGGCCTCTACCTCCCTCTCGGCATCAACCTGGGCATCCTCTTCGGCGGAATCGTGAGCTGGATCGTGGCCCACTCCTCGAAGAAGGAGGAAATCCGGAAGGCCCGCTCCGACAAGGGCGTGCTCATCGCCTCGGGGCTCGTGGCCGGGGCAGCCCTGGGGGGAATCCTTTCCGCCGTGACCCGGGTGCCCATGTGGATCCTGGGCACCCCCATCACCTATCTCAGCATAGGGGAGAATTTCCAATACGCCACAGAAAAGGGCAAGGAAGTGCTGAAACACACACCCCGTCCCTGGTTCGAGAGCCAGGGCATGCTCATCGGCGCCCTGGCCATCCTGGCCCTGGCGGCCCTGGTCTTCGCCATGGCCTCGGCGACTCGGCACGAGGAGGGGGATTGACGGAAAGGCGGAACCTCACCGCCCCAGGTCCACGAACTGGCCGCCGTTCTGGCGGGCCAGCATGGCCAGGAAGTCCTTCTGGAACTCCCCGATGGCGATGGTGTGGATCACGATCTTCCTGTAGCGGTTGATCATGCGCACCGTCCGTAGAATGTCGTCCCTGTCCACGTAGATGCCCGTCGAGGGCCTTCCGTCGGAGAGAAAGAAGATCGTGTCCAGGTCGTTCCTGGGCCGGCCCATCTTCTGGATGGTCCTCTCGTCGGGGATCTTGTCCGGCGGAAGGCCGAAGGCGGCCAGCAGGGCCCCCATGGAGTTGGTCTTCCCGAGAGCCAGGCCTCCGCTCATCCCTCCCATGGGAATGGCCCCGGGGGCGGCGGCGCCCATGGGGTGCAGGGACTTGACCCAGCTGATGGCGCTGGACCGGTTCAGGATGTTGGCCTGGACCAGCTTCTTCTTCCAGAGCTTGATCCTGGTGGCGAAGGCCAGGATGTTGAAATAGGTGTCCCTCCTCAGGTTTTCGATGGTCCGGATCAACTCGGTCTTAACGATCTCCAGCTTCTGGAAGGACTTGTATCCCCCTTCCTTGAACTTCTCCCTGTCCACCACCAGGTCCCGCATGGAACCGGAGATGTCGATCACGAAGAGCATCCGCTTGGATGTGGTGGTGATCCCGTTGTAGGTAGTGGTCTTCTTGAACTTCTTGTAGCGAAGCTGGTTCTCGAAGCGCTTGCGCTTGCGCCGTGCCATCTCGTCATCGGTGGGGATCTTGAAGTGCAGGCTCTTCAGCCGGGCCCACTGCTTCTTCCACATGGCCTGGTCGTCGCCGTAGTCGCAGTCGGTGATGGCCACCAGTGCGTCGGCCGCCTCCATCCTGAGCCGTCCCTGTTTCTCGCCAAGAAGGTCGATCAAGGGCTCCACGGCGGCCTGGATCCGGATCACCCGGGCCGCGTGGATCGCCGCCGACCGAACCCGCCAGTCCGGGTCCTTGAGGAGGGGCACCACCAGGTTTCCGCTCTTCTTGTCCCGGATCTCGGCCAGGGCGTCCAGGGCGGCCATCCGGACCTGGGGCGCCCGGTCCTTGAGGAGCCTGGCCAGGCAGGGAACGGACTCCTTGTCCTTGAAGCGCCCGAGAGCCCGGGCGATCCCCACCTTGGTGGGAACGTCCCTCTCTTTCTTGAGCATGCCCCGTAGCACCGGTGCGGCCTGGACGAAACCGGCCCTTCCCAGGATTTCCACGAGCCGCGAGCGGGCGGCCGGGTCCTTGAGCTTGGGAAGAATCTCCAGGAAGGGCCCCAGGGTCTTCTCCTTGTGGAAGGAGGAGATCACCTCCACGGCGGCCTGGACGATCTCCGGGTCCCTGTCGGAGAGGAGGGGAAAGAGGGCCTGGGCGGCCTCGGGGCAGTCCACCCCCTTGAGGACCTTGATTGCCTCGATCTTGCTCTCTTTGTCCTTGTATGTGCGGTAGAAGCGCTTGAACTCCCGGACCTGCTCCGCCAGGTCCTGTTCGTCGTTCCCCTGGGCCGTGGACGGAAGCGCTCCCGGTCCCAGGATGAGCCAGGTGGCGAGAAGGGCGCAAAAAAAAGAAAGTCTTCGCATCGAACCTAGGGACCTCCTGGCCTTCTTCTTTGGAAACCCTGTGCCTCCAAGGTTTCTACGGGTAGATACCCAGGTTAAACGAAAAGCCCCTCTCCAGGAGGGGCCTTTCGGTTTTTTCCCAGGCTTCCCTAGGGCCGGTCAGCCGTCGCTTCGGACCTTGACCTTCCCCTCCCGGGGAGTAGGCAGGCGGACATCCTTGCCCTCCTTGTCCGGGTCCTCCTTGGGCCGGGCCGCCCCAAGGAGACGGTCCAGTTCCTCCACGGCCCCCGAAGGAATGGATGCCTCCGAGGGGTGGAGGGGGGCGGCTTGGGGCTTGGGTTTGGGCTTTTCTTCCTCCAAGGAAATCTCGTCCATGCCCAGCTCTTTGGCCAGGAGAGGATCGTCTTTCAGCTTCAGGCTGGTCTCCTTGCCCTTTTCCACCCTCTCGATGCTCTCCCTGGGGATGGTGATCCGGGCCTCTTGGACCTGGATGGTCACGTAGTCCTTGGCCTCAACCACGATCTCCCCCTTGAGGCGGTTCGTGTTCTTGAGGATCACGAAACCGGCGGGATGCTCCTTGAGCTTCCTCGCCAGGCTCGGACCGACGGGCATCAGGTGGGCAACCTCGTCGTAGTAGAAGGTGAGCTGGCCCTTCTTGACGTCCAGGACCACTTTGCGGCCGCCGATCTTGTAGATCCGCCCGATGAAATAGTTCCCGTTTTTCAGTTCCGCCAGTACCTGGGTGCCCCGGACCAGACCCAATGCGTCCTTCCAGCCTTTGAACTCGGGGACGGCCCCCGAGGAGGCTGGCGGCGCGGCCGGCGGGGTGGTCTCAGGCCCGGCCGGGCGGCTG
>JALUZX010000026.1 GCA_027011425.1 Planctomycetota bacterium | reverse complement strand
CCCAAGAGACGCCTCCCCCCCCGCCTGCGGACCGTGTACGGCGTCGCCCCCCGGGGGAACAAGGAAATCCGCGTCGACGGCAACGTAGACGACTGGCCCGCCCTGAGGCCCATCCCCCTCAACCTGCCCTACCAGGTGAGCGGCTCCAAGGAATACCGGGGGTATACCGACCTGGTGGGCCGGGCCTTCATGTGCTGGGACGACCAGGCCCTGTATGTGGCCGTGGCCGTCCTGGACGACTTCCACCGCACTTTCTCCCAGTTTTTGGGAGGCGGCTGGAATCCTTCCGGTCCCATCGGGGACGGCCTGTATCTCTATTTCGATCCCCGGCGGGACACCCGGTCCCTGGGAAGGGCGCCCGAGCGCAAGGAGGACCTTGAACTCTGGGTGGGCGGCCTGGGGGAAAAGGGCGCCAAGGTCCTCCGCATCGACAGGCCCGCCGGGACGATCCGCCCCGCGGAAGGGATCCAGGTTGGTTTCCGGCGGACCAGGAACAAGAAAACCCAGGAGCCTTTCCATCTCTGGTATGAAGTGCGGATTCCCTGGAAGGTCCTCCTCCCCGAGGGCATGTCCCCCAGGCCCGGACTCTGCATCGGCGCCGACGTGATCCTGGAGGACTTCGACGATCCCCTGGACGCCCTCCCCCAGACCCGGATCGGCTGGACATTCGCCGACGGGCCCGTTCTCTACCCGGGCCGGGAAGGGAGCCTGATCCTTCTGGAAAAGCCCCTTCCCCGGGGAGAAAAGGTCCAGGATCCGCCCCGGCGCCCCATGCCCAAGAAACACGCCGTCCCCGGCCTGGAGCCGGCTCTCTTCTGGGAGGACCTGTCCCGGGCCCTGGCCAAGCACCCGCCCGTGCTGGGGATGCCCGGCCCGGAGAGGCTTGCGCTCCTCCAGAAACTCGACCGCTCCCTGGGAGCCTGGCCTCCCATGGACCTGGGGCTTCTCACGGCCCGGTACCAGCGGGGCATGGTCCGGGAAGAGATGGGACTTCTGGACACCGGCGCCCCGTCCTACTTCAAGGTCCGCTCCCAGGCGGCGCTGGACGCCCTGGCCCGGAAGGTCCCCCTCGAGGACGGCGTGGTCCGGCTGGTGCGCCTCCCCTGGAGCGGGTGGCTCCTCCTCTCCCGGTTCCTCAAGGTGACGGTGGATCCCTGGGTCCTGGGCCTCCACCACACGGCGCCCAAGGTGGACGCCTCTTTCCTCACCAACGCCCTGGATCCGGCCCGGCGGGACGATCCCCTGGATTTCGGGCTCCTGGCCCTCAAGCACCCCGTGGTGGCCCACGTTCCGGTGATCCTCCCCAACACGGACACATCCAAACTTCCCAGGTTCAAGCCCGGCGACGGCCTCAACCTGGGGGCCCTGGAAGTCTTCGTCCTGGGCCCGCTGGGAAAGAACGCTCCCTTGCCCGACCAGGTGGGCTTCGAAGTCACCTTCCTTCCCGTGGGCCCGCGGATCGTCTTCGGGGGATGGCGCTTCGACCCCTCCTGGCTGAAGCGGGAAAAAAAGAGGAGCGTCCTCCTTCCCTCCCTACCCAAGGGCGTGGACCTCCTGGTCCTCCCCGTGGGGCATCCCCGGCTCCTCCAGGTCCTCAAAGAGGTGAAGCCCCGGTCCTTCTTGCCCTCCGACGTGCTGGACTACCCCTTGGACCCCCGGGGAAAGGCCGACATGCGCTTGAAAGAGGCCCTGGAGAAGTTGAAGCAGATCGAGGGAATCCCCTGGGCCCTCCTGGACTGGGGGGAGGAGATCCGGGTGGCCACGGGGAAGGGAATCTTTCTCCCCTAGCCCCGGTTAACACCCCCCTAACAACGGAAATCCCCGGCCGGCGCCGGACGTTTCAGGGGTTTCGCGGCCCTTGTTCCGCCGATCCCTCTCCCGGAGGCACGAACCCCATGAAAAAAGAAGAACTCGCCCGCCTGGGGCTGGATTCCCTCACCGTTCACGCCGGGGAGAGTCCCGATCCGGCTTTCGGCGCCGTGGCGCCCCCTCTCTACCAGACCTCAACATTCGCCTTCGATTCCCCCGACCAGGGGGCGGCCCGGTTCAAGGGCGAGGAGGAGGGATACATCTATACGCGCCTGGCGAATCCGACCATCGACAGGCTGGAGGAAAAGATCGCCGCCCTGGAGGGAGGCGCCGGCGCCCTGGCCTGTTCCACCGGCATGGGGGCCATCGCGACCCTGTATTTTTCGCTCCTCTCGGCGGGGGACCACGTCGTGGCGACATCCTCTCTCTACGGCCCTTCCAGGACCCTCCTGGAAAAACAATTCTCCCGCTTCGGGGTAAAGTCGACCTGGGTCGACACGGCCGACCTGGAGCTGGTCCAAAATTCTATTCTACCGGAAACCAAGCTCCTCTACATCGAAACCCCCGCCAACCCCACGATCCGGCTCACCGATATCGCCGCCTGCGCGGAAATCTGCCGGGAAAAAGGCCTCCTCCTGGCGGTGGACAACACCTTCGCCTCGCCGATCCTGCAGAAGCCCCTGGAGCTGGGCGCGGACATCTCTCTCCACAGCGTGACCAAGTTCATCAACGGCCACACCGACGTGGTGGGGGGCATCCTGGTCTTCAAGGACCTGGAGATCCTGCGCCGGGTGGAGAAACCCTGGCAGATGGTGGGCGCCACCATGGACCCCCACCAGGCCTGGCTCGTGCTCCGCGGGGCCAAGACCTTGAAGATGCGGGTGGAGAAGGCCCAGGCCAACGCCATGGAGGCGGCCCGGATGCTCGAGGCCCATCCCGAGGTGGAGTGGGTGCGCTACCCGGGCCTGGAGAGCCATCCCCAGCACGAACTGGCCCTCCGCCAGATGAAGGGCCCGGGCTCTCTCATCTCCTTCGAGTTGAAGGGGGGCCTGGCCGAGGGGAAGCAGGTCCTGGAGAGGGTGAAGCTCTGCACCCTGGCCGTTTCCCTGGGAGGGATCGAGACCCTCATCCAGCATCCCGCCTCCATGACCCACGCCGGGATGGGCGCCGAGGCCCGGGCCCAGGCGGGCATCACCGACGGACTCATCCGCCTCTCCGTAGGATGCGAAGACGCCGCCGACCTGGTTGCGGACCTGAAGCAGGCCCTGGACTCCCTGACCTGAGCGGCCGGGGCGGCGGGATTATTTTCCGTCGGAGAGCATCTTCTCGGCCCGCTTCCGGCCCTCTTCGGCATATTTGTTCCCGGGGAACACCTTTTCGAACTTGTCGAAATAGAGAATCGCCAGGCGGGGCCTCTTCATCTTGAGGAAAAGAAAGGCCTTCTGGAGGTAGGTGTCCGTCGGGAGTTTCTTCCTGGTCTTGGGCCAGGCTTCCAGGGCCTGGTTGAAACAATAGAGAGCCTCTTCGAGGCGGTTCTCCTTGACCAGGTCGAGGCCCTTGGTGTGCCAGGCATACCACCGGCGGGCCTCCTTCTTGATGAATCCTTTGTCGAGATCCCCAGGGGCCAGGGTCACCGGCTTGCCCTTGGGCTCACTGGGGGCGGAACCCCCGCAGGCCGCCGGGAAGAGGGGAAGCAAAGAAAGGCCGGCGGCGCCGAAAAAGAGCAAAAGACGTCTTCCCATGGAATTCCTCCTTGCCGTAGGGCACTCGAGGAGGGGCCCGCTCCCTCCCGGGAAAAAGCCCCCCCGCGCCCGGTCCGGAGAGGTCATCCTAGGGCACAATCCGCCCCCGAAAAAAGGGAGGAGAAAAACCGGCCGGCGAAGAAAGACCCTCGACGAGGGTCAGCCCCTTGGGGCTCAGGTGAAGGGCCCGCAGCTCGGGGTGTAGGTGGCGCCTCCCCCTCCCCCGGACCGGGAGGAGAAGTGGCTCCCTTCCTTGCGCACCGACTCGGGGCTCCCGCACTTGGGGCAGGTCTGCGCATCGTCCCTCTTGGAGAAGGACAAGACGAGCTTCTCGAACTCGTGGCCGCACTTCGTGCACTTGTAGGAAAAGAGAGGCATTCGTCCACCTCGTCGCTTGTTCTTTGGTCCAATCCCCCCCCCAAAAGCGGGGAGGTTCAAGGGTTTTCCTCTAAGTATCCGCCTCTTCCACTGGAAACCCTTCTGGAAGGGTCTTTTTTCACATCTTTGTCGGCGGCTCAACCCCCGGGGTTGAGGGAAATGGTAGGCCATGTTTCAGATCGAAACAACCCGTCTCGCCCCAGGACACCCTGGAGCCGGATCCCAAAAAAGCCGTGAAGAGCACGCCCGAGGGAGGCGAAGCCTCCCGAAGGTCGTGCACAGGAAAACCCATGAGCCCCCGATCCCTCCAGAAGCCCAGGCTCCTTCCCTGTCCCACGCCGCCCCCAAAAAACCGTGAAGAGCACGCCCGAGGGAGGCGGAGCCTCCCGATGGTCGTGCACAGGAAAACCCATGAGTCCCCGATCGCCCCAGAAGCCCAGGCTCCTTCCTTGTCCCACGTTCGCCCGGATCGCCTCCGGCGCCCCTACAGGGTCTTTCCCTCCTTCTTCACCAGGGCCAGGAAATCCTCCTCCCCCAGAATCCGGATCCCCAGCTTCCGGGCCTTTTCCAGCT
>JALUZX010000025.1 GCA_027011425.1 Planctomycetota bacterium | reverse complement strand
TCACCCCCGAAACCCCTCTCCAGGATTTGGGGGGCGAGCCCCTGGACATCCTGGTGGCGGGGGGAGGGATCGTGGGCGCCGGCGCGGCCCGGGACGCGGCCATGCGCGGCCTCCGGGTGGGGCTGGCGGAACAATACGACTTCGCCTGGGGCACCTCGAGCCGCTCCACCCGCCTCCTCCACGGGGGCCTGCGTTACCTGGCCCAGGGCAGGGTGGGCCTGGTGCGCCAGGCCAGCAGGGAAAAGGGGATCCTCCACCGGATCGCACCCCACCTGGCCGATCCCCTTCCTTTCTATTTCCCCTGCTACAAGGGCACCAACTGGCCGGCCTGGAAGCTCAAGCTGGGCGTCAAGGTCTACGACCTGCTCTGCGGCAGACTCCTCCTGGGTAAATCCAGCTCCCTCGCGGCGGGGGAGATGTCCCGGGCCCTTCCGGGGCTGGAGACCAAGGGCCTCAAGGGCGGGGTCCGCTACTTCGACGCCCTCACCCAGGACGCCAGGCTCGTGATCGACTCCCTCACCTCGGCCCGCCGCCACGGGGCCCTCCTCCAGAACTACACCCGCCTGGTGGAGGCCGTCCCCGAGGGGAAGACGTGGAAGTGCTCCCTTCGAAACACCCTCACGGGCGAGGAATTCACCCTCCAGACCCGGTGCGTCGTCAACGCCGCGGGCCCCTGGGCGGAACGGTTCCCCGAAAGCGGCGTGCGGCTCCGCCTCACAAAAGGCGTCCACCTGGTGATCCCCAACTCCCGCCTCTCCCTGCCCGGCGCCGTGGTGTTCACAGAAGGCGACCGGATCCTCTTCGCCATCCCCTGGGGGGAGAGGACCATCCTGGGAACGACGGACACGGACTACTCCGGCGATCCCGAGGACGTGCGGACCTCGCGGGAGGACGTGGACTACATCCTGGGCGTGGTGAACCGCAATTTCCCCGCCCTCCGCCTGGAGCCCGCCGACATCAAGGGCGCCTGGGCAGGGCTCAGGCCCCTTCTCTCAAACAAGAAGGGCGGCCCCTCGGACATCTCCCGGGCCCACAAGATCCGCATGACCCGCCCCGGGTGGATCGACGTGGCCGGGGGAAAGCTCACCATCTACCGCCTCATGGGCGAAGAGACGGTGAACATGGCCGCCCGCTACATGGAAAAGAAGATCCCCCCGAGCCCCACGGCGGAGACCCCCCTCCTGGAAGGAGGAGAACCGGCGTTTACGGGCATCCTCCCGCCGCCCATCACCCAAGAAGCCGTGGCCTATTACTGCCGCGATGAATGGGCCCGCAACCTGGAGGACGTCATGATCCGAAGGACGAGCTGGCTCTACTACCTGGACGACCCCGGAGAGACATCCCAAAAGACGGCCCGCTGGATGGCCGCCCTTCTCGGATGGTCCGAGGAGAAGACCAGGACCGAAGTGGAGTCCTTCCTGGCCCGAGAAACCCTTCCCTGAAAGGACCGCCCATGGACCCGACGGAAAGGCCCCGAACCTCACGCAACCCCTTCCAGCGCATTCTCTCCTTCTACCAGCCGCCCCCGCCTTCGGCGGAGAAAGTTCCCCAGGAGAGAATTAGCGGAACATACAAGAGGAAACGGACCTGGGTCCTGGCCGTCACCATGATCGGGTACGCCACCTTCTACCTGGTCCGCAAAAACCTCCCCATGGCCATGCACTCCATGGAGACGGACCTGGGCATCTCCAAGAAACAGCTCGGCGCCTTTCTCACGATCCACGGCCTCCTCTACGGGGCCTCCAAGTTCTTCAACGGCTTCCTGGCGGACCGGGCCCACCCGGCGCGCTTCATGGCCACGGGCCTGGTGCTCGCCGCCCTGGCCAACGTCTTCTTCGGCCTCAGCGGGGCGGTGATCACCTTCGGGCTCTTCTGGATGATCAACGGCTACTTCCAGGGCATGGGATTTCCTCCCTGCGCCCGCTCCATCACGCACTGGTTCAGCCCCAGCGAAAGGGCCACGAAATTTTCCATCTGGAACACCTCCCACTCCATCGGCGCCGCCCTGGCCGTCATCCTGGGCGGATACCTGGCCACCAAAGACTGGAGGCTCTGCTTTTTCGTGCCCGCAGGCATCGCCGCGGTCGTGGCCTTCGGCCTCATCCTCAGGCTCCCCGACACGCCCCGCTCCGTGGGGCTCCCTCCGGTGGAGGAATTCCGCGGCGACGCCCCGCCCGATTCGGAGGACAAGAAAGACCTGGACCCCCGGGCCTTCCGGGCCTTCCTGGCGCGCCACGTCTTCGGCAATCCCCGCATGTGGGTCCTGGCCCTGTCCAACTTCTTCGTCTATACGGTCCGGTATTCCATCTTCGACTGGGGCCCGACCTTTCTCCAGGAACAAAAGGGCGTGACCCTCGTGGCTTCCGGCTGGATGACCGGCGCCTACGAGATCAGCGGCATCGTGGGCATGCTGGTCGGGGGCGTGGTGACGGACAGGCTCTTCAAGGGCCGGGCCGGCAGAGCCTCCCTGGTCTACATGGCCCTTTGCGCCCTCTTCCTGCTCCTCTTCTGGAAGATCCCCTCCCACAACCCCATGGTCTACGTCTTCTTCCTCTGCGGGATCGGGTTCTTCATCTACGGACCCCAGTGCCTGGTGGGGGTCATCGCCGCCAATCTGGCCACCAAGCGGGCCGCCGCCACGGCCATCGGGCTCACGGGCATCTTCGGATACGCCAGCACCATCCTCTCCGGATGGGGCATGGGGGCCATCGTGGAGCACTTCGGCTGGCAGGCCGGCTTCGCCATGCTCGTCGCCTCGGCGACCGTGGCCACCCTCCTCTTCGTGGGCCTCTGGAACGTGGATCCCCAGACCGAGCTGGAGATTACCGCGGGCGAGAAAAAATCCTAGGCCCTCCGCCTCCTCGCCTTGCCCGGGGCCGGGGCGTCTTTCCCGTCACAGGTATTCCCGGTCCTCGGGAACCCGGTAGCTCCAGAGAAGGAGCATGAGCACCCCGGCCAGGACGGCGCCGGAGATCCATAGAATGAAGGCCCCGTCCCAGCCCCAGTGGTTTTGAACCCAGGCCGTTCCCGCGCCGGAGACGGCGGCGCCCATATACCCCATGGCGTCGATGATCCCCGAGGCCGTAGCCGAGGCCTTGCGGCTCCCCAGGTCCATGGCCATGGTGGCCCCCATGATGAGGTGCGGCCCGTAGAGGAAGAACCCGATCCCCGCCAGGATCAAGAGGGGAATCCAGAAATGCCCCTCGCCTACCGGGACGATCCGGAAGACCCAGGCCAGGACGGCCACGGAAAAAAGCATCACCGAAACCACGGGCGCCCGCTTCCCCCCCAGCTTGTCCGTGAGCCAGCCCGAGATGATGATCCCCAGGGCCCCCACGAAGGGAATCATGACGGTCTTGAGGACTCCCTGCCCCACGGGGGCCCCTTGCTCGATCACGTAAGCGAAGGACCATCCCAGGAAGCCGTAGCGGAAGAGGTCCACCCCGAAGTAGGCGAAGGCCACGATCCAGACCCGGGGATTCATGAAGGTCTGGCGGAAGACGAAGCCCCAGCCCGCGTGGACGTCACCGCCTTCCCCCTCGGTCTCCGGACGGTCTTCCTTCTTCGCCCCCCCCCGCTCCATCTCTTCGATCGTGGGAAAGCCCACGTCCTCGGGGGAATTCCGGACCCGGAGGAAGAAGTGGACCGCCGAGGCGAAGAGGACGAGGGAAGGCACGATGAAGACGTACCTCCACCCGTAATTTTGCAGGAGCCACCCGGCGAGAAGCCAGCAGACGGCATTGCCGATCACGTAATCCGTCCCCAGAAAGCCCATCATCTTCCCCCGGTCCCTGGGGGAGAACCAGTTGGCCAGGACCTTGATCCGCGAGGGCGCCCCCGTTGCCTGGAAGAAGCCGTTGGCGATCCAGATCCCCAGGAAGGCCGGGAAGGAGCCGACCAGCCCGAAGAGAAAGTTCATCGTGGCCGATCCCAGCATGCCGATCGTCCCCACGAGCCTGGGCCCGAAACGGTCTCCCAGAAGGCCGTTGACCACCTGGCCCACGCCGTAGGCCAAACAGAGGCCCGACCAGATCCAACCCACTTTGAGCTTGCCCTCATCCCCACCGCCAAGGAATTCCTGAAGGGAAGGATTTGCGATGGAGAAATTGAGCCGGCACAGGTAGTAGGTGGCGTACATAGTCCAGGCCGCGATGAAGACCCGGACTCTCCACTTCTTCAGAAGGGACGCGCCCTCCGGGGAATCATGGACAATTGGTTCACCCAAGGCGGGACCTCCGTGGCTGGAAGGAACGGGAAAGAAAACCCAGTCTACGGGGGGCCCGGGGGGAGACGGAATGGAATATCCATTCCGGATGCCTGTCGTAGAGTGTTTTCCTTACCTTCTCCCCGCCTTCTCCCTGGATAATCTCCCCCTCCCATGAAGAAACCCTCGGAAAAAACCGGCTTCCCGCCGCCCGGTCCGGACCGGGCCTTTCCCCGGGAAGGGGCCCTGCTGGCCCTCCCGGACGGGCGGGCCGCCCTGGGGTTTGGGCCCTTCCTGGCC
>JALUZX010000024.1 GCA_027011425.1 Planctomycetota bacterium | reverse complement strand
CATCCGGGAACGGGTCCGCCGGACCCGTTCCCGGACGGCCCGGGAGAGAAGTGCCCCGAGGGGTCCCTTCTCTCCCCCCTTTCGCTCCACCGCCCGGACCACGGCCCGCCCCGAGCCGTGTTCCTCCAGCAGCCTTCGCGCCCGGAGGACCCCCAGGCCCGGCGTGAAGGCCAGGGCCAGGAGGGCCTCGAGTTCCGCCCGCGTCTCGTCTCTTCCGGAAGGCTCCACGTGGAATTCGTCCCTTCCCGGCCCCGGGGCGTCACTTCCCCTTCTGAAGATCCTCCTTTTCCAGGACCACCTTCATCTTGGATCCCCCGACCAGAATCTTCCTGGGGCGATAGCCTTTGGCCTGGATCCAGTATTCCGGGGGGTCCAGCTTGTAGAGAAAGGTGGTGTGCTTACGGGAATAGGTTCCGACGACCGAATGGCGGCCGGGCCCCAGGATCCTGGCGGAGGGGATGGGGTTTCCCTGGGTGTCTTCCAGCTCCAGGTCCAGGACCAGGATCCTGGAAGAGAGATCAATCCCTTCCAGGCGGGGATCCTTGGTCTCCTTCCCTTCGATTACCTCTATGTCCGGGATCCTGACCAGGGGATCCGGGCAGGAAGGGAGGAATACTTCCAGAGTCGCCTTTCCCGTGGGAAGGCTCTCCCAGAGAACCTGGTTTCCTTCCCGCTTGTAGGTGAACAATCTCCTTTTCTTGCCTCCGGGCTCCTGGAAAACCAGCTTAAGCTCCAGGTCTTCCAGGGAGAGGGAAGGCCCCAGGCGGAAGTCGGCCCGGACCCTGCCTCCCTTCCGCATCACAAGGAGAACGCCCCTCGTGCCGGGGGGGACCGGCCCGGCCTTTTCCGGCAACCACCCAGCTTTCCGGGCCTTCAGGATGATTGCCTCTTTCGTCTCCTCCCCGTAGACCCGGAACCTTCCTTGCTCGTCGCTCAGGGCGGAATGGTCGGTGAGAGACGACAAGTAGGACCGGGAGCCTACCCGCTTTTTCACGCATGCCTCGATTTCAGCTCCTGGAAGAGGACGGCCGGAAGAATCGGTGACCTTCCCCGAAGCCAGAAAGACGGGGGGAACCAGGCGGATGTCTCCCAGGTCGATCGTGCCGGGAAGAAAGGACCGGCTCAGGTCGATTACGGCCTTCATGTCGCCCCCCGTTTTCCCATAGGGAAGGTGGATCTCCAGGATCCTGGATGTGGCATGGCTCCTGGATTTCCATGAGGAGCCGCTCGGCAAGGGAAACCGGAAACGGCCCTTTTCATCCGTTTTGAGCTGGTCCTCCATCCTCGCGACAAAATCTCCATTACGCTCCCACAGAAGAACTTTTCTCAGGTTTTTTGTCCTTTTGGAAAGGGGCGCCCCCGAAGGCAGGAGAATCCGCCCTGTGATAAGGACGATCCCCTGGGTGAGGGCGATACGAAAGACCGCCGTCCCTCCCGGGACGGTCGGGCCGGGTCCTTCCGCCGCGGGAGGAGGCAGTCCC
Source organism: Planctomycetota bacterium (assembly GCA_027011425.1). Lineage (GTDB taxonomy): Bacteria > Planctomycetota > UBA1135 > UBA1135 > JALUZX01 > JALUZX01. The sequence continues at coordinate 3,025 of JALUZX010000024.1, read as the reverse complement.
CGGATGGAAGAAATCGCCTTGAGTTCAGGATAGATCCGGAGAAAGAGCCCCAGGCCCACGAAGGGGAAGACCGCTTTTCCTCCTTGGACGGGGGCGGACAGTTTGGAAAAGGGAAAGGGCTTGTGTCCCCCTTCGTTTTCAACGATGAGACCGATCGATACCGTCCCGTCGGGGGGAGGGCCGCCCGGGCCCACGACCTGGACCTCGACTTTCCCCGTAGGGGGCAAGGTAATGACGAGGGGTTTCCTTGGGAGAGAGAGAGGATCGAAGAATTTCTCCAGGGGTTTCTTTAGAGGAACCAGGAGGCGGGCGGAGGTCTTGGGAATTTTACGGTTCTTGTATAAGGAACCAATCTTGGGGAAGATCGCCAGGCCCATTGGATTGGTGTATTTGGGCTTTCCCCAACCTTCCCCACTATTGTAGAAATTTACGATCGCCACCGGGACCCCGGCCACCGGGTTTCCCCGGGTGTCCACGACCTTGACGACCAGGTCTTCAGGGGAGGACTTTTTTCCCCCTGTTCCCGGGTTTTCTTCCGGGCCCTGCACTTTCTTCCGGCGGGGCGCCGGGGTATGGGCGGCGGCCGGGCCGGCCTCTCCCTTTTTTGGGGCCGGGCTTTTCAGGGACCTCTTCCCGGAAGGCGGGGCCGTGCCTTCCGGCAAGGGCGGATTCCCCCCCCTTCCAAGAACCAGCCAGAGAACCCCCGCCAGCACCAGGATCCCCGCCGCGCCGGAAACGAAACCCTTCATTTTTTCCCTCCTTCCTGGATGGAAGGACAGTCTCCAGGAAAGGAAAGGCTAATTTCTCCGAACCTTCCTCTCAAGGCCCTGTATTCCGGGCCATGCCGGGATTGGATTCCCGGGCTTTCCGGTGGGAAACAAGGACGGCCCGGCAGGTGGTTCTATTTTTCCGCGAAAGCCATGGCCTTCTCCAGGGCCCCCGCGGGAAGGGTCACCTTGAAAACCTGGACTCCGGGGACATCGGCCACATGGATGGCCGGGGGATTCCTTACGAGGATGCTGCACCCACCGAACCGGGGGGTTCCATTGCCTCTCAGCACCCAGGAAATCCGGTAGGTCCCGGGAGAGCAGACCCGGACCTGGACGATCCCTTTCTTTCCAAAGTATACATAGGGTAAGACAGGGAGGGTGAACCCGAATTTTTTCATCTGGGAGGCTCGTTCCTCCCTGGTCGGGTGGAGGGCCAACCCGACCGAGAAGGAAGGACCCGGAAGAGGAGCCTCGCCGGCGTAGACCAGCCTTACCGGGAAGCCCTTCTCCAGGGTGACTTTCATCCTTGGGCCGGTCACCTTCGTTTTCCTGGGCTTGAATCCCGGGGCCGTGATCCAGATGGTCTCCAGCTTCCCGGGCGGCAGGAGAAGGGGAAATCCGGGTCTTACGCGGGAGGGACGGGCGAATCCCTTTCCCCAGTGGATCCATCCCACGGGGATGCTCCTCCCCCCTTCGTCCACTAGTTCCAGGTTCAGCAATTGAATCTTCCCCCTGAGGTCGACCCCTTCCAGGCGGGGGTCCCGGGTCACCTCTCCTTCACGCACGGGGATGTCCCTGATGACCAGGAATGGCTTTGTTTGCCCGGGGAGAGCCACTGATAGGGTCCCTTTCCCGGGGAAGATTCCCGTCCAGGTCACCCTGTTCCCCTCGATCTTCGAGGGAATCATGGGGATTTCCCTGCCTTTCCCGTTTCTGGAAGTGAGGATCAATTCCAGACGCTTGAGCGGTACGCCGGGATCGACGAGAAAGGCAGCCGTGACGGTTCCCCCCCTCCGCAACACAAGGATATTGTTTGTCGAGCCTGCGGGGACCGGTTTCTTCGGGGAATCGAGCCAATCCATCTTCCAGGGCTGGAGGAAAAGGACTTTGGAAGAGGTTTTTCCAAAGACGTGGAATCTCCCCTCTTCGTCGGCCAAGACGGGAAAGGGGGTGACCTGGTGGTAGCGGGGGATGCCCCCGGCTCCGGGAGAGGGGATCTTTACGAAGGAGGTAATCGTGGCCTTGGGTACAGGTTTCCAATCAGGATCGACGACCCTGCCCGAGGCAAGGAGAGGAAGGGGGGAGAGTCGGATGTCCCCCAGGGAGGTTTCTCCGGAGGGAATGGGCGGGCTCAAGTCCAATTCCGCCTCCATGGGCGGGGCGGATCCCTCCGAGGAAAGATAGACTGTCAATACGCTTTTTCTCTCCCGGGGTTCTTCCGTTTTCAGTTCCAAGCGGAACCGCCCTTCCCCGTCGGTCCGGAGAAAGTAGGGTGGGCCGAACTGGAGATCCTTTCCCTCCCTGTCTTTCAGGCGGAAAACCAGCCTCTTCCGGGCCGCCGGTTTTCCGGAGGGCAGCAAGACCCTCCCCGAAAGAACGGGCTTTTCTTTCAGATCGACCTGAAAAGTCACGGTCTGGCCCGGGAAGGCCGGCCCTGGGCCTTCCGCCGCGGGGGGAAGATTCCTTCCCATCCAATACACCGGGGAGGACAGGCGGGAGATCCTGAACTTCAAGTAGAGGCCGAGGCCGACGAAGGGAAAAAGGGCTTTCCCCTTTTTCACCTCCCCTTCCGGGATAACGGGAACCGTGAAGGATGGGGGCTCACCTCCTCCCCATTTTTTGACGGAGACGATCGCAACCCTCCATTCTCCGTCCGCCACGGGTCCACGGGGTCCCCTGACCAGGACTTCCACCTTTCCCGTGGGCGGGAGGCGGAAAACCATGGGTTTCCGGGGAAGATCACGGGGATCGAAGATCTTCTCCAAGGGGGTCTTCAAGGGCAGGAGAAGGGCCGTCCGGCCCATGATCCTCTCCCCTCTTTTCCAGCGATCCCGAAGCTGGGCGCGGATGTGCCGAAACCGAGCGATTCCCCCGGGATTCCCGGTGAATTTACGCCTGAGGGGGCCGAACCCTGAAGAGTAAGAGAAGGAGATTCCGACCGGAATATCGACCAGGGGCTTTCCCAGGTTGTCCAGCACCTGGACGGCGAGTGCATCCTCCCTGGAGAGTTCCACTTTCAAGGGTGGAAGGAGGGG
>JALUZX010000023.1 GCA_027011425.1 Planctomycetota bacterium | reverse complement strand
GCGAGGGGAGGAGGCGGGGCGGGCCCCAGCCGGCACCCGAACCCGCCGTTCCCGGCTGAATGCTGACAGTAGGTCCCTTTTCACGCCTCCCAACCCACAGATTCTGCGGAAGACCCAAAATTTCAAGCTGGGGGAATGATCACCTGTTTTTTTCGGGGAGAGGGGCTCAGAAGTTCTCGAGCACGTAGTCGTTGACGGCCTTGTCCAGCTGGTCGGGGCTCATGCCCAGGGCGACTTTCAGGGCCCGGACCTGGGTCTTCAGGGTAGTTCCCGTGTAACGCATGAAGTTCCGGAACTTCTTGGGGTGCTTCTCCATGAGGAAGCGGCAGACGGACCAGGACCTGGCCAGGTCCTTGGCATCCATGCGGTTCAATTTTTCCACGCAGAGGGAGACGAACCGTGGGTAGAAGCCCTTGGTCACCTGCTCCTTGGCCAGGACAGGCCAGCCTCCCGCCTCGTGCTTCTTGGCGATCTCCATGTCGGCCGCGTACTTGGTTATGGTCGTGCATGTCGTGCCCGTTTTCCCCAGGAACCGGATGGACATGTACATCCCGAAGCCTTCCTGGAGCCATGGAGGAATCATCCCCGTTCCCGCCAGGCTGCCCGCGACGCAATGCCCGAGGTTGTGGAGGAGCACGTCCTTCCTGTTCAGGCCACGATGGAGGATCGTGACCGCATAAGGACTCGGCGCGTTGGAGGAAAGGCCGCCGGACCTGCTCTTCATGAGATACTTGTAGAAGGCTTCCGAAATTCCTCCGAAGGTATTCCGGATATAGGTGATCATGGGATTCCGGTCGGATGGGGTCACGTAGTAGTGGTGGTAGACCCCCCTGTAGCCGGCCCGTCCGGGGTTGTAAGAGGGCCCCAGGCCCAGGTCCTTGCAAACCGCCGTGAGGGCCCGTTCCCCCAGCTCCAGGAGGGTCACGATCCCTTGCCGGTCGAAGACGGCTGCAATGGAGATCCGCTTGCTCGTGGCCAGGTGCATCTCCGTCCCCAGGACCTTGGTCAGTTTCTCAGCGTCTCCCTCGTCCCTGTCCTTGTTCATCTCCACCTGGAGGCCCACGTCCCCCTCGGCTCTCTTGAGGCGGGCCAACTTCTCCTCCTCGGCCCGCCTGGCGGCCTCGGCCTTGGCCCGGGCCGCTTCTTTTTCCTTTCTCCTCCGCCTCGCCTCCGCCTTGGTGATCCACTTCCCCCCCACCTTCACGTATCCCAGACCCCGCCTGGCGTCCTCGTTGTCCTTGTCCAGGCGCAGGATCCTCCGGTAGAGCTTGCGGAGCCGCGAACGAAGAAAGGGCTCGCGGCCGGGGTCCTTGGCCCAGTCCAGGAGGTCCAGGAGATCCCGGAGGTTCTTCTTGTTCACCTTCTCATACTTATTGTCGAAAAGCTCCCACGGGGTGGGGCAGAGCTTCACCCGGGCCACCCTGCTCTTGGCTATGGTCTCTTCCCCGAAGAGGGTCTCCACCACCAGCGGATCCGCTCCGGGGTCCTGGATCTTTCCCACCACCTTGATCCCGCTCTTGAGAAGGATCACGTCGGCCCGGGCGCCCGGGGAGGCCAGGACCGGGCAGAAAACAAGAGAAGCGCAAAGGATCATCCACCTCCGCATGGCGCACCTTCCATGGCTAGGAGTTTCCTCTTGAGGGCGATGCCGGCCGGGGAGTTTCCGCCGAACCCGGTGAGCTTCCCCGAGGATCCGAGCACCCTGTGGCACGGAACCAGAAGGGGAAGGGGATTGGAGCGGAGGGCGCCCCCCACGGCTCTCGCCCGGGTGGGAGAACGAAAGACGGAAAGAGAGATCTCCTTGTAGGTCCGGACCTCTCCCCTTGGCACCCGGCGCACGGCATCCCAGACCTTTCTCTGGAAGTCCGTGCCCCGGGCCTTCCAGGAAAGATTCCGGAGGGGCTCCTCCTCTCCCCTGAACCAGGCATCCAGGGCCTTCCGGGCCCGCCGCGCCAAGGGCACCCCTTCCGGGAGTGAAGGGAGATCCCGGGAGCCGGTCCACCCCCCCCAGAGGCCGGGAAGGCCGATCCTAACCAGGATCCCTCCCTGAAAAAGGAGCTGCACCTTTCCCACAGGAGTTTCCACATCCAGAACCCGGCGCTCCCCGCCGTCTCTCGCAAGGCGTTTCATTTTTTCAAAGGATCCCGGGCCCCGCCGGCGGGTCAAGGCCCCGGCCGGTCCTTTCCGATGAAGAAAGGGTCAGGAAAGCCCCTTGCCAAGGAAGGATTCCGGCCTTGTCCCTGAACTCCACCGCTTCCCCGCCCCTCCTTTCCGTGGTCGTTCCCGTCCATGGCAACCTGGAGGCCACCCGGGCCTGCCTGGCCGGCCTGGAGCGCCAGGAGACCGCCTTTCCTTTCGAGGTGATCCTGGTGGACAGCGCCTCGGGAGGGGAAACCTCCTCCTGGCTCGCCTCCCTGGAGGGAGTCCGCCTGGTGCGCCTGGAAGAAAACCGCGGGTTCCCCAGGGCGGCCAACGCCGGGGCCGCTGCGGCCCGGGGGGAACTCATTCTCTTTTTGAACAACGACACCCTCCTCCCTTCCCGGACCCTCCAGAAGATGGCCGGCGCCTGGAAAGAAAACCCCGGGGCGGGGGCCCTGGGCCCCTCGGCCGACAGGGTCAAAGGGGACCAGAGAATCCCCGTGGAACCTTTGGAGGGAGATCCCGCCAAGGTGGAAGCCCTGGCGGCCCGCCTGGAGAGGGACTACGCCTCCAAGGTGGAGGACGTGGCCCAGGTCATGGGGCTGGCCCTCCTCCTTCCAGCCGGGCTCTGGAGGGAGCTGGGAGGTTTCGACGAGCGCTTCGGCCTGGGAAACTTCGAGGACGACGATCTCTGCCTGAGAATCCGGGAAAGAGGGTACAGGATCCTGATCGCCCGGGACGCCTTCGTCCACCACGCCGGGATGGCGACTTTCCAAGCCATGGGCGTGGATTACGCGGCCCTGGTTCAGAGGAACCAGGCCCTCTTCCTGGAAAAATGGAAGAACCATCCCGTGCTGGCGGCCAGGCTCCTCCTGGACGAAGGGCGCCCGGCCGAGGCCCTGGCCGCGGCAAGACAGGCCCTCCTCCAGGGAAGCCGGGACCCCGAACTCTTCCACCTGCTGGGGACGGCCCTCTACGCGGAGAACCAGGCCGCCGAGGCTGTCCAGGCCTTCGACCGGCTGCTGCGCGCGGCCCCCAGGCACACGGCGGGCGCCTTTCTGAGGGCCCTGGCCTTGATGGACCTGGACAGGGAACAAGAGGCCCGCCGCGCCGCGGCCTCCCTGCTCACCGATTTCTACCTGGCCGACGCCGCGGCGGCGCGGCTTCTCTCGGCCTTTGCCGAGGCCTGCCTGGGATGGGGACGGCCCGCCGAGGCCAAGGACCACTTCGGCACGGCCCTCCTCCTGGATCCGCAGTGCAAGGAGGCCCTCACCGGCCTGGCCTCCATCGCCCTGGAGGAAGGGGAGAGGGAGGAGGCCCGGCGCCTTCTGGAAGAAGCCGGGCCCACTCCCTTGGCCCTGGCCATGCGGGGGGCCATGGAGTGGGAGGAAGGGAAACCCGGGGAGGCCCTTCCTTTCTTCCGGGAGGCCCTCCGCCGGAACCCCCTCCATCCCCCCAGCCTATCGGCCCTCTTCTCCCTGGCAGGGGGCACGGAGGAGCTTGCCCGTTCGCTGGAGGAGCTGGAGGCGCTCAACCCCGGCGAAGGCTTCGACCGGGCTGCCCGGATGGTCCGGGAAGGGGCCCTCCGGGAGGCCAAGGCCCTGCTTCTTTCGGCGAGAAGGAAACCCTACAGGGTGACGGACGCGACAAAAGTCTTGTCGAGTTCGTGATTCGGTTGCTGCGCCGGAACTGCCCCCCCGACGTCACGAGCCCGGAACTCCGATCCGGCCTCGTTCCGGCGGGGGCTTCACAACATCGGTGGCTGGGGGAAGGTCACGAATTTCTTGGGATTTTCGAAGGTTCGGGACTTTTGTCGAAACCGTCACAGAGTCATCCCAGCCGGTTTTTGATCTCCTCCAGGAGCTTTCGGATTCGAATGAGTTCCTGGAGGATCCGCTTGTTTGTCTCCTCTCCGCTGGGGGAGGCGGACTTCTTCCGGGCGGGCCGGACGAACATGACCTTCCTCAGGGTTTTCCGCCCGGCCTTCGCCGCCTTCTCCTTCTTGGGAAGGAAGCGCTTCAGCCTGTAGGCCACCTGGGCGGGATCGATGGTTCCCACCACTTTGCCCAAGGGCCTTCCCCGGTCGTCGATCACCTGGAGGTGGGGAATGCCGTCCACCTTGTAGCGGTCCGCCAGGGCCGGGTTTTCGTCCACGTCCACCTTGTAGAGACCGAAGAACCCCCGGAGGGTCTCCTTCAAAGGAGGGCGGGAGATGTTTTCGTCCAGCACCTTGCCCGGGCCGCACCAGGGTGCGTTGAACTCCAGGAGGATGGGTTTTCCTTTTCCCTTCCGGCGGGCCTCCCGGAGGACCCGGTCCAGGTCCTTGGGCGAATGGAGCATGGGAAAGCCCGGAGGGGCGGGGTGGACC
>JALUZX010000022.1 GCA_027011425.1 Planctomycetota bacterium | reverse complement strand
CAGGACGAGGAACATCGCCGCCGACCTGCTGGGAAACATGCGGCTGAGGAGCGTCCGGGTCCCCAGGGAGGGAAAGGTCCGGCTGGACATCTCCGACGTGGTGGAAGGGGGCGTGGACGTGGAAGGCCGGGTCCTTCGCGGAGGAAAACCCGTGCCCGGCGCCGTGGTCACCGCCCTCACCGGCCACGGGGAGGGGCCCCTGGGGATCGGGGTGCGGTCCACCCTGGCGGACCGGGAGGGACGCTACCGGTTGGATTCCCTCCTTCCGGGGTCCTACGTCTTCCATGTGGCGGTTCCGAGAGGCCGGCCTTCCACTCTTCCCGTGGATGTCCCCGAGGGAGGCCGCCGGTTCCACAAGGACCTGGAGCTTCCGGTGAGCCGGATCTCCGGAACGGTCCTGGACCCCGCGGGGAAGCCCGTCCCGGGGGCCCGGGTCCGGGCGGTCCCGGGGGAAACCCCCGGCGGGGGAGGCATCCTCTCCCTGATCGTATCACGAGGGGCCTGGCGGAGTCGCACGGATGGAGACGGCAGATTTACTTTGGAGCGTGTTCCTGGGGGGACCTACGAGCTGGAGGTGGAGCCTCCAAGGAAGAGAAAGGACCTGGGGGAAGCTTCCCTTCCCGGTCTGGATGTGGACGGGAAGACCGACCTGGAGGGGATCCGCCTGGTTCTGCCCCCGGCGGGGGTCCTGGAAGGGACCGTGCGGGACGGAAAGGGGAAGCCCCTGGCGGGGGTCGCGGTCCGGGCGGTCCGGGAGGGCAAAGAAAGGCCAGGGAAGGCTACTCTGGCCGGCCGGGTCCGGGCTTTGCGTGACGCCCGGCTCTACCGGGTCGTCACCGATGGGGAGGGCCTCTTCCGGATCCGGGGAGTTCCGGCGGGGAAGTGGAAGGTCCGGGCCGAGAAGGAGGGCTTCGCCCCCGTCGAGGCCAGGGGGCTGGAACTCCTCCAAGGGGGATTGGTCCGGGCGGACCTGGTCCTTCACAAGGGCGGCACGGTGAAGGTCCAGGTGTTGAACCGGACCGGTTCGCCCCTTCCCCGGGCCCGGATCCACGTGCTGGACGCCTCGGGCAAGGAGGTGACTCCCACTTTTTCGGCCGCCCGGCTCCTGGGAAGCCTTTTGGGGCTCGGGGAAAAGAAGGACCGGGGCGGTTGGTACGTTTTGAAGAACGTGAAACCCGGCGCCTACACGGTGGTGGTGGAGAAGCCTTCGGGAGAAAAGGAGCGCCACTCCGTCCTGGTCCGGGAGGGGGAGGTGACGGAGTTCCGCCTGGTATTGAAATGAAAGGGCGGTATCCTGGCCGGTTCCGGGCTAGTCCGAGAAAGGTCCGACCTCCATGCATACCGCCCCCGAGAAGAGACGTTTTGTCCGGCACCCTGTGAGCGTCCCCCTGGAATACGTGGTCCTCCCCGAGGGAGGAAACCGGAGGGACCAGGTGAGCCGGGACCTCAGTCGCAACGGCATCTCTTTTCCCTGCACGGCCCCTCCCCCCGTGGGGGCCAAGTTGCTGATTCGGATCCGGGTCGGGGGCGTGCTCTTCGAGGTGGAGGGTCGGGTGGTTCGGATCGCCCGGGAGGAGAAGGATTGGCTCGTGGGGGTGGCCTTCGATTCGAACAGGGCCTGGTACCGGGCCCGGATGGTGGAACAGATCTGCCACATCGAGGCCTGGCGGAAGGCCCAGGAAGAGAAGGGCCGGCGCCTCACCTTCCCCCAGGCCGCCGAGGAGTGGATCCGGAAGAAGGCATCCTCCTTCCCTCCGGCCGTTCCCTGAGACCGGGCCTCCCTCCGTTCCGGCCCGGAGGCCGGCCTATACCCGGGTCCGGATCTCCCGGAGGCGCGCCAGGCTCTTTTCCAGGGCGGGCCCGAGCTTCTCCGGGTCGTCGGTGACCTCGGGCATGTTGTTCAAGACCACGTAGGGCACGGGAATCCCCTGGATTTCCAGGACCTCCGGGTGGGGGGCGGTGAATTCCTCCCAGTCGCTGACCTTGTAGAGGCGCTCCATCTTCTCGTCGGGAAGGCCGTGTTCCAGGATGGAGTCGGGCCTTTCCGGGTTGAAACGCCGCCGGTTCTTCCGCACCGATTCCTCGTAGGTCACGTGGATATAGAGGATGGCGCTTCCCTCCAGGAGTTCGGGGCTCACCACGTCGTGGAAGGCGTGGCGCCACCCCTGTTCTCCGCCCCGGGAGAATTCCACGACGGCCGTCTTCTTCTCGTGGAAGGCCGGCTCGTCCCGGAGGGTCTTGCTGTAGGCCAGGTTGAGCTTCTCCAGGAAGAAGTCCCAGAGGCGCTCGTCCTTGAAGTAGAGGTCGGGCGTGGTCCACACCCTGGGAAGCCCGACTTTCTCCAGGAGCATGTCGTCCTCGAAGCGCTCCCAGATGTAGGGGAAGTCGTCGAACTCCTGGAATTCCCCGATGTGGTATTTTGCCAGGCGCTCCTCCGGGGGGGTCTTCTTGAGGAAGTCGATCACCTCGGATTTTCCGGCCGCCGGCCGCCCGAGGAGGAACAGGGTCTTGAAACGTTCCATGATCACGAGTCCTTTCCGCTTTCCGGGTATGCTTTGAGAATTCTCAGGGTCATGAGGAAGCCCGCGACGGCGAAGAGAAGGAGGAAGGGAGGCCACAGGGTCCAGCTCCTGGTGGTCAGGTATCCCAGGGCCACGGACTGGAAGCCCGTTCCCAGGTAGACGCAGCCGTCGATGAGCCCCACGGCCGTCCCGGCGTTCTTGCTTCCCCCGAAATCGGCCGAGGCGGTTCCGCTCAACATCCCGTGGACGCCGATGATGAACAGCGAGCCCGCCGCCATGGTCCAGCCCAGGGCGTTGTGGTTGGAAAGGAAGGCCCAGGAGCCCAGGGCCACGGCGATCATCCCCGCGTAGAGGATGGATGCCACGGGACCCCGGCGGGAGCCGAAGACCAGGTCCGAGACGAAGCCCGCGAAGATTCCTCCAAGGACCCCGGCCACCAGGAGGACCAGCCCCCAATGTTGCTGGACGAAGATGGTCACCCCTTCGGGGGTGGTCTCCTTGGCGTAGATGAGGAACCAGTGCATGATCCCGTTGCGGAGCACGCCCGAACAGAACTCGATCCCCGCGATGGTGAGGATCACCGGGTTGGTGAGCATTTTCTTGAGCACCGCCTTCAGGGGAAGCCGGTCTTCCTTCTGGTCCGCCGTGGCGTCGCCCAGGTGGAAGTCCTCGAAACCCGCCCCCGAGGGCTTGTTCCGGACGATCGCCAGGTCGATCAGGAAGAAGAGGAAAAGGAGCATGGCCGGGATGAAGAAGACCCACCAGGTCCGGTTCCCCTGCCCGGGTCCCGGCCCGATGAGTTCCCGGAGGGCTTTTCCGAGCCATCCCAGGGATTCCGGGGAAGGGGAAGCGGAGGCGGCGGCCGTGATGACTCCGCCGATGTCGAAGGCCATGTAGATCCCCGCCGAGATCAGGACCCCGAAGATGCCCCCGAAGGTTCCTCTCTCCCGCACGTGGAACCAGTTGGAGTTGACCTTCACGATGGCCACGGCCCCGAAACTCTGGAAATACATGTTGCCCGCGTAGAGAAGCGTGAAGATCAGGAAGACCGGGTAGTGGCCCGGTTGGGCGTGGAGGAGGTGCATGGTGGCCAGGCCCAGGAAGAAGTTCATGACCGCCGCCCCGGCGGAGGCCATGAGGATGGCGAACCTGCCTCCCAGCCGGTCCGTAAGGGGTCCGTTGAGAAGGAAGGAGATCCCATAGACCACGGCCCCGATCCCGAAGATCCCGCCGAACTGTTCCTTGGTCATCAGGTCGCCCAGGGCGGTCTTGGCCACGGTCAGGTTGTACCTGCCCATGTAGAGGAACATGTAGGTGAGCCCCAGGGGCAGCCAGTTGGCCAGGCGCCTGGCCCGGAAGGCCATGCTGTGAACGGGGGCGGCAGGTGACTGGGGCATGGGGGGAGACCTCCTGTGAAGAAGATCCCCCATTGAAAGTGAACCCTCCCCCTAATGCCAGGAAAGGGTGGTCAAGGGAGCTTCCAGCCTCCCAGCAAGGGGTCCCAGCTCACGTTCTTTTCCAGGGTCGTTCCTCCCGCCGCGCCGAGTTTTCCCGCGGCCCAACCGGCCCAGGACTCGCCCTCCTTGCCCGGAAAGTTCCGGGCATCCACTTCGGGGAGCAGGCTGGAGAGGGCTTCCTGGAAGGGATTCCCCAGGATCCCCGAGGCGGGGAGACCCTTGGTGTAGAGAAAGGCGATCCACTTCCTGGAGCGCTCCAGCCGGATCCAGGGCAGGAGGTGACCCTGGACGAAGAAACGCCGTCCCGCCGCCAGGGCCTTTTTGAAGGCTCCTTGGGCCCTCTTGTCGCCAAGCCGGGCGGCGGCGGGGACTGCGTCCCAGTAGCCTCCCAGGGTGGGATCCTCCAGGAAAGGCTTCAGGGCCGCCAGGGCCCTGGACTTTTCCTCCATGGTCCGGGCCGCCAGGGCCAGGCCCCGGAGGGCCGTGGCCAAGGGAGGGGCCTCCTCTTCGCCGGTCTTCCTTTTCAGGAGGGCCTAGTAGAT
>JALUZX010000021.1 GCA_027011425.1 Planctomycetota bacterium | reverse complement strand
GGCCGGGGGGGACCGCCGCCAGGGTGGCGCGGCCCGGGGAGAAACGAAGGCCCTTCCGACCGAGAAAGACACAGGGCTCCGGGTCCCTGGGGTCGGGCCCGGGCCGCTGGCCGAGACGGAGTCCTCCTGTTTCCTGTCCCTCCCATCTCCAGGAAGGCCGGGGCCCGGCGCAGGCGGCCAGGGCCAGAAGGAGAAGAAAGCCCCATGGGAAAAGGCCCCGGGAAGGGGTGCGCCTTTTTGGGGCATCCAAGGTCCTTTCCCTTCGGTTTGCGGGATTCATGCGTGTCTCCTTAGATTCCGCGGAAGATCATTTTATTCTTTCCTTCCCGTGAGTTCCCGTAGGGCTTGGTCCAGGGTTCCTTGTTTTGCGGCCTGGAGCAATCTCCGGTAGGCGGCCTGGAACAGGGCCTGGCGTTTTTCCGGGGCCAGTCCGGTGACGGCTTCTTGCTTGCCCGCCAGGGAGTAGGCGCAAAAGAGCAGGTTGAAGGCGTAGGGGAGGTCCGCTTCGGGTGACCCCGCGGCTCCCTCCCGGAAGGCCTTCTCCAGGAGGGGAAGGGCGTCCCGGAAGTTTCCGAAGAGCATGAAGAAGTTGCCGTTGGCCCAGGCCAGGTTGGGCCGGGCCCTGCGGCGGGAGGACGGGGTGATCGTCTTTTCCAGGTAGGCCTCTACGCTCTTGCGGAAAAGCTCCTCCCAGCCCAGGGGAAGGGACGGAAGGAAGCCCCGCTCCGAGAGGAAGCGGGCGAGGCGGCGGGCCAGGATCTTGTGGCCCTCCAGGTCCAGGTGACCGTAATCGAGAAAGAGGCGCGGATCGGGAATCCTTCCTTTCCTTCCCTCGGCCAGGGGGATGTTGAGATCCAGGAAGGGCCGGCCGAGGTTTCGGGCGCTCTCCCGGATCCGCCTGAGGATGGGCCCGGTGCGGTGCATGGGCACCCCGTCGGCGTCCCGGGCCCGCCGGAAGAAGGTCCCTGCCCTGTCCCGGTCTCCTCCCCTTTCCAGGAGGAGTCCCTCCAGGAAGGCCAGGTCGGCCCGGCCGGGAAATTTCGTAAGGGCGGTTTCCACGGCCCCTCTAAGCCTTCCTCTTTCCCCGGGCCCTCCCAGCCTGTAGGCCTCCACCAGCCGGTCCGCCTCACGGGCCCCCTTCTTGCCGAGGTCGGACCAGGGCCAGCTTCCGGCCAGGTTGTGAGCGGCGGCCAAAAAGACCAGGGGGACTTTTTTCCGGGCGCAGGCCCGGGACATCTCCTCCATGGCCCGGGCCATCCTGGCCAGGAGAAGCCGCCGGTCCGCTTTTCCCACGGGAAGGCCCGCCAGCCCGGGTCTTCCCGGCCGGGCCCGGAGAATGCGGCGGGCGATCCCGGCCTGGACCTGCCTGGAGGCCCGGACCTTTCCTCCCGGGAGAAGGCGCCAGAGGGCCTTGAAGAGCAGCCTGGCCCTGGAGATCCGGTCCACGGCCTTGTCTTTCCACCCCGAGGGAACCAGGGACCTCCCGAAAAAGATCCGGTTGGCGTATTCGTTGGAGCCCAGGGCCACGCAGACCAGGCTCGGGTCGCGGCGCAGGGCCTCCCGGACGATTTCCGCCAGCCGCGGGCTGTCCAGGGCGGGAACGGCGGCGGGCCGGCACGTGACGGTTCTCCCCGGGAAGAGGGCGGCCAGGCCCTTCTCCAGGAGGGATGCGTAGGAGGCGGCGCCCGGAGGCTGGTAGGGATAACCGGATGTGAGGCTCGCTCCCACCACGAAGACCCGGATCTCTCCGGGGCTCCTGCGCGGCGGAAGGCCCCGGAAAGCCGGCATGGAGGGGCCCGGGGCGGCCAGGGCCGGCATCTCCGGCGAGGGGTCCCAGAGAAGGAGGTTGAGAAAGAGGAGGGAGACCAGAAAACCCGCCAGGCCCGAGAGGAAGGCGCGGGTGGGAAACGCCCCGGAGGCGGCGGCGCCGGTTTTCTCTTCCGGGAGGCTTCCTTCTCCTTGGGTCCGGTCGTTCATGGGGATTCCTCAAAACTGGAAATAGATGAAGGGCACGGACGTCCCCTTGGCCGAGGCCAAGAGCCCGAGAAAGAGGGCCCAGAAAAGGCCGAGCAGGGGGGCGGGGGAGGCGATCCACGCCCTTTGGGCCCAGCCCCTGGGTTTTCCCCCGGCCAGGTGGGTGGCTGCTCCCAGGCCCAGGGCGAGCCAGGCCGCCGTGGAGAGCCTGGGGATGGTCCAGCCCTTTCCGATCCGGCCGAGCATGTCCATGGCCAGGCCGAAATCGTTGGACCTGAAGAAGACCCATCCCAGGCAGACCAGGTGGAAGGTGAACAGGACGGAGAGGAACCTCCCCCACCTCCCGGGGGGAGCGGGGAGCCCCTTTTCCTGCCACCACCTGTCGGCGGCGAGCCAGGTTCCGTGGATGCCTCCCCAGGCCACGAAGCTCCAACTGCTCCCGTGCCAGAGGCCGCCGAGCAGCATGGTGATCATCAGGTTGACGTAGGTCCTGGCCCGGCCCTTCCTGTTTCCTCCCAGTGGAATATAGAGGTAGTCGCGAAGCCATGTGGAAAGGGAGATGTGCCACCTGCGCCAGAACTCGCGGATGTTGGAGGCCAGGTAGGGGAGGTCGAAGTTTTCCGGGATCCGGAAACCCAGAAGGAGGGCGGAGCCGATGGCGATGTCGCTGTAGCCGGAGAAGTCGCAGTAGATCTGGAGAGCGTATGCGTAGACCGCGAAGAGGGCCTCCGCTCCGTGGATGGAGGAGCCGTGGCGGAAGGCCTTGTCCACGATCTCCACGGCCAGCACGTCCGCCACGAGCACCTTCTTGGCAAGCCCCAGGGCGATCCGGAAGAGCCCCAGCTTGAAATCCTCCGGCAGGAGGGCGGGCCTCTTTCCGATCTGGGGAAGGAAGTCCCGGGCCCGCACGATGGGGCCCGCCACGAGCTGGGGAAAGAAGGCCACGAAAAGGGCGAAGTCCTTGAAACTCTTCACCGGTTTCAGAGTGCCCTTGTAGACTTCGATGGTGTAGCTGAGGGTCTGGAACGTGTAGAAGCTGATCCCCACGGGGAGGATCACGTCCAGGTGGGGGATGTGGATGCCCGCCCCGGCGAGCAGTGCCTCGATGTTGGTCCGGAAGAAGTTGTAGTACTTGAAGATCCCCAGGCACCCCAGGTTGCCCACGAGCGAGGCCGAAAGCACCAGGCGGCGTTTCTTCCGGAGGGACGGGTCGGAGGGATCCAGTTTTCCCAGGGCCGCCCCGGCGAAGTAGTCCAGGAGGGTGGAGAAGAGAATGAGGGAGAGATACTTGGCGTTCCACGAGGCGTAGAAGAACCAGGACGCGCCCAGAAGGAGGAGGACTCTCGCCCCCCGGCGGCTTCGGACCAGCCAGAAGAGACAGAAGACCGCCGCCAGGAAGAAGCCGTAGGTGCTTGTGTGGAAGTCCATGCCTTGAGAGGGGATCGGTAGAAGAAGGGGTGGATCTTAGCGGTTCCCTTCCTTTGCAAAAGAAGGAAAGGGACCGCCGGAGGGCGGAATGGGATCCCCAGGAGCCGGGAAGCCCGGGTATGGCCCCGCCCCAAGACCCTCTCCTAGCGGCCCCGCTTGTAGGAGATGTGGACCGATGCCTGGTCCGTGGGCATGAGAAGGATCTCCTGGACGTTCACGTGGGGGGGCCTGGCGGCGCAGAAGAGCACGGCCTCGGCCACGTCCTCGGGCTCCAGGGGTGGAAAGTCCCGGTAGACCCGGCCCGCTCTCTCCTTGTCCCCGCGGAAGCGGACCAGGCTGAACTCGGTCTCCACCATGCCCGGGTCCACTGAGGAGACCCGGACCCTGGTGCCGTTGAGGTCCAGGCGCATCCCCTCGGTGACGGCCCGGACGGCGTGCTTGGTGGCGCAGTAGACGCTGCCTCCCGGGTAGACCTGGCGGCCCGCGATGGACCCTATGTTGATCACGTGGCCCTTGTCCCGCTTCACCATGCCCGGGATCACGGCCCGGCTCATCCAGAGGAGGCCCTTGAGATTGGTGTCGATCATCTCGTCGTATCCCGAGGGCTCGCCCTCGTGGACCTTGTCCAGGCCCCGGCTGAGGCCGGCGTTGTTGACCAGGATGTCGATCTCTTTCCACGCCGGGGGGAGGCCGGAGATCGCCGCCTCCACGGCCTCCCTGTCACGGACGTCCAGCTCGAGAACGTGGCAGTCCACGCCGAATTCGTCGGAGACCTCCTTGGAGAGTTCCAGGAGGCGGTTGAGGCGCCGGGCGGCCAGGATGAGCCGGGACCCCTCGCGGGCGAAGACCCGGGCGCAGGCCCGGCCGATCCCCGCGCTGGCTCCCGTGATCAAGGCGATCTTGTTCTTGAGCATGGGCGGGTCGACTCCGGGTTTCCAGACTTTCCATACCCTGCACCCCGGATCGGGGCCGGGCTTCAGGGTGACTCCGCCGGGCTCCCAGCCGGAGGGGTTGGCCTCGTTGGTCCCGCCCCTGGGCCGGGATGCACGGACCTGGCGGGAGGATTTTCTTTTCTAGCCTTCCCGGGGCGAAGAGACAAGGCGAGAGTGTCTTCGCCGTTCCCCCGGGGGCAGGG
>JALUZX010000020.1 GCA_027011425.1 Planctomycetota bacterium | reverse complement strand
GTTCTGGAGGTCCCCGGGCCCGGCGGGGAGGCCCGCACCTTTCACCTGGAAGGAGCGGTGGTGCGTTGCGTGCCCGAGTCCGGAGGCGGCTACGAGGTAGCCCTCTTCTTCCAGTTTCCCCCGGAGGAAGCCCAGGAGGCCATCTCCCGCTACGTGGATTCCGCCACCTGAGCCCCCACCACCCGGGGGCGGCCCGCCAGGTCTTCCCAGGTTCGCGGCTCTTTCCAGGCAAGGCCCTTCCGGAAAGAACGAGCCAGGGCCTCCGCCTGGGCGGGGGCGCATTCCAGGAGGAGCCACCCACCGGGCCGCAGGAGGGGCCGGCTCTGCTCCCGGAGCCTCCTCCAGAGTCCTTCCACTCCCTCCGGTCCCGGGAAAAGGGCGCCGGAAGGCTCGAAACGGGCCACATCCGGATCCAGGCCGGGATCCCCTCTCTCCACGTAGGGCGGGTTCGAGAGCACCAGGTCCAGGCTTCCTTCCTCCACGGTTTCCCGCAAAGGGGCGAGAAGATCGCCCCGGACGAGCCGCAGCCTTTGCGTGACACCGTGTCTTTGAGCGTTGGCCCGGGCCACTTCCAGGGCCGGCCCCGAGAGGTCCGTGGCCCACCCGCGCCAACCCGGGCGCTCCAGGAGAAAGCTGACAGCAAGGCAGCCCGACCCGGTGCCCACGTCGGCGAAGAGCCCCTTTTCTCCTACCGGAAACGAAACCTCCAGGGCGGCTTCCAGGAGGGTCTCTGTCTCCGGGCGGGGGATCAGGACCCTTGGATCCACGCTGAAGGCGAGGGAATGGAACTCCCTTTCCCCCACCAGGTAAGCGGAAGGGACCCCACGGGCCCTTTCCCTGAGCAGTTTCCGGAAGCTCTCTTTCTCCTCCTCCGAAAGAGGCCGGTCGAATTCCAGGTAGAGGCGAAGGCGATCCAGGCCCAGGGCTTTGGCGAGAAGAACCTCCGCCTCGAGCCTGGGCCTCTCCAGGCCTTTGTTCCCGAGCCAGGAAGCGGCGGCGCCCAGGACACCCATCAGGGTGTCCGGGGCGCTCTTTTCAGGCCCTTCCGGGCCTTCCCGGGATGGGGCCGGGGACGGCATGGTTTCTCCGGGATTCCCGGCCTACCTCCGCCGGGAACGCCCCCCCGAGGCGGCCCGCTGGGCGGCCTTCTGCTTGTTGTGCCGAAAACCGGCGATGAAGCCGAGCAGAAGCATGAACCAGGCCAGGAAGGAGCCCAGGGTGATGAAGGCGGGTCCGTATCCGTTCACCCAGAACCAGGTCCTGATCTTGCCCCAGTCGGGAGGCATTCCGCCCAAGGCGCCGAAGAGTTCCTTGAAGGTCAAGGGGCCTCCGTGGGCGGCCATGACCTTGAGGTGTTGGAAGTCCGCCATCTGGGCGCCGGTGAGCTTCGCTCCCTGGGCCACGGCTTTCTGGTAGTAATCGAGGCCGGGCCCGATCATGGGCATGAGGAACCGCCAGAGGCCCCAAAGGAGGGGAATGAAGAGCATGACGATCCAGAACATCTGGAACCGCCCCGTGTAGACGGCTCTCCAGGAGGTCCAGAGCACCCCAAGGCCCATGACAAAGAAAAGCCCGCCGATCATGGTCTGCAGGGTCATGAGCCGGGCATCGGGGCCGACGGGCATGAATCCGCCCATCACGATCAGGAGGCCGCAGAAGAAGAAGCGGAAATACTCCTTGGGCGTGGTTTGCTCGAAGGGCCCGAGAGCGTGGCCGCAGCGCTCGCATGCCTTGGCCGGCACGGGGACTCTGTGCCCGCAAAAGAAACAATATTTCCAGGGAATCTCCCCCTCCTCCCTGGAGGAAGGTCTCGAGTCTTCCTGGGCGAGGGGTTCTTCTTCGGCTTCCAGGGGCTCCACGATCTCTTCCAGCGGCCCTTGGTCCTGGGGTGGGTTTTCGGTCATCTGCGCACTCCCTTCCTTGGGAACAACGATCATGCCAGGAGGACTCGGCTATTTTGCCCTCACCGGCGGATGTCACAAAGCCTTGATCCTCTCCTCCCGGTCTTTCTGGAGAAGCTTCTCCAGGAGAGGGGCGAGCTTACCGTCCATCACCTGTTCCAGGTTGAAGTTTTCCTTGATCCTGTGGTCGGTGACCCGGTTCTGGGGAAAATTGTAGGTCCGCACCCGCTGGTTCCTGTCCCCCGAACCGATCTGGCTCCGCCTCTCCCGGGCCCGTTCCCGGTTCTTCTCCCGCCGCTCCATCTCGAAGATCCGGGACCTGAGCACCCGCATGGCCTTGGCCCGGTTCTTGTGCTGGGACTTCTCGTCCTGGCAGACCACCACGGTTCCCGAGGGGAGGTGGGTGATCCGGACGGCGCTGGATGTCTTGTTTACGTGCTGGCCCCCGGGACCCGAGGCCCGCATGGTCTCCACGCGCAGATCCTTGGGTTGGATCTGGACGTCCACTTCCTCGGGCTCGGGAAGAACCGCCACCGTCGCGGCGGAGGTGTGGATCCGGCCCTGGGATTCCGTCTCGGGAACCCGTTGGACCCGGTGGCCTCCGCTTTCGAACTTGAGGTATTTCCAGGCGCCCGAACCGGTGACGGAGAAGATGGCTTCCCTGAAGCCCCCCTTCTCAGTGGGGAAGAGGGCGATGGTCTCCAGTTTCCAGCCCTGGGATTCAGAGAACCGGGTATACATCCGGAGCAGGTCCCTGACGAAGAGGCATGCCTCTTCTCCGCCCGTCCCGGCCCGGATCTCCATGATGAGGCTGTCCCCCCGGATCTCCTCGTCTCCTTCCACGAGCCCGTCCAGGACCTTTTGCGCCTGGGCATGGAGAGCCTCCTCCAGGCGGGCCGCTTCCTCCCCGGCAAGCTCCCGCATCTCCGGATCCTCCCCTTCGGCGAGGGCCCGGGCCTCTTCCAGTTCCTTCTCCAGGGCCAGAAAGGTCTCGAAGGGGGCCACGATCCGGTCCAGGGCCCCCTTGCGCCTTCCCAGGTCCGCCAGGAGACGGCCGTCGGCCGCCGTCTCCGGGTCCTGGAGCCGGGCGCGCAGTTCGTCCCTCTGCCGGAGTTTCTCCAGCATGAGGGCCCGGACGGAGTCCTTGAGGATCCCGGTCATCGAAGAGCTTTGGAGAAGGGGTAGGGAAAAGGCTCAGGAAGTCTTGCCCTTGGTCTCCCGTTCCTTCTTGAGCTGCTGGGCCTTTTCGTAGCGCCTCTTGAACTTGTCCACCCGGCCCGCCGTGTCCACGAACTTCTGCTTCCCCGTGTAGAAGGGGTGGCAGGCGGAGCAGATCTCCACGTTGATCTTGGGAACGGTGGATCGGGTCTTGAAGGTGTTTCCGCAACCGCAGGTCACGGTGCACTCCACATACTTGGGATGAATGCCCTTCTTCATGGTCTGGTCACCTCGGTCCCCAGGCTCTTCCCCCAGGATCCTCTCGCAAAAAGGTGGGGATTCTAACGGCCTTTCCTCCCTTGTCCAGGACCGGCCCCGCGGATCCAGGAACGAATCCTCTCCCCCACCAGGGGCTCTTTCCCGCACGAAGGAGCCCCGGAAAGGCCGGCCCAGGGCAGTTCCTCCCTGAGCCGGACCGCTTCGACCGGCAGGTGAAAGGCCGAGACCAGGGCCTCCAGGACCCGGACCAGGCAGGCCCGGAGCCTCGGGGTGGCATCCCCCAGCCAGGCCAGGTGGAACACCCTCTTGCTGCCCTCCCGGCTCCTTTCCGGGCGGAGCCAGGGAGCGCCCCAGCGCACCCAGGGCCCGGGAGAATCCGGGTCCTGGGCCGCCAGGACCAGGTCGTAACGTTCCAGGGCCTTTTTCCACCCAGCCCCACCTTTTTCCCCTCCCCTGTAGATCACGATCCACCGAAAGGGTCTCCCCCCGGGAGATGCCTTGAGCCCAGAGAGGAAGCTCCGGGGCAGGGTGATTCTGGGGGGGCTCGAGGCTGTGCTCCCCCCGGGCTTTCCAAGGTGGGCCGGGTTCCTCGAGAGGCGCCAGACGAAGAAGAGCAGGACCGCCGAAACCAGGGGAACCACCCAGAGGGAGGTCAGGATCGTTCGTTTGTCCACGATGCTTCCCCTTGGCCGGCGGCCAGGTTTTCCAAGAGGTAAAGGGTCAGGGCCCGGGGGAGACCGATCACGTTCTCCTTCTCGCCCTCCACCTCCTGGATGAACCGGCCCCCTTCGCCCTGGAGGGCGTAGGCGCCGGCTTTTCCCGTCCATTCCCCTCCTTCCAGGTAGGCATCGATCTCACTGCGCGCCAGGCGCCGGAAACGGACCAGGGTCGTCTCCACTCCCCCTTTCCCCGGGGTCCTTCCCCCCAAAGAGCGGGCCCAGACTCCGGAGATCACCAGGTGGGATGTCCCTGAGAGGAGGGAGAGATAGGCGCGGGCCTCCTCGGGGCTCGAAGGCTTTCCCATGACCTCCCCTCCGGGCCCCACCACCAGGGTATCGGCCGAAAGCACCAGGCCTGTCCTTTCCTCGAGGGGTAGGCCGGCGCCCAGGCACTTCTCCCGGGCCCTGGCCAGGACTCCCTCGAAAGCCCCCCCCCATGGAGGCTCCTCTTCAGGACCGGGCTCCACGACCTGGAAGGAGAGTCCCCACT
>JALUZX010000019.1 GCA_027011425.1 Planctomycetota bacterium | reverse complement strand
CTTCAGGGCCGGCCCCCCTTGGGTCCCTCCGTCGATCAGTGACGGTGGCGACAAAAGCCCCTGGCCTTCGAAAATCCCGAAAAAATCGTGACCTTCCCCCAGCTTGAAATTTTTTGAAGCCCCCGCCGGAACGAGGCCGGATCGGAGATCCGGGCTCGTGACGTCGGGGGGGCAGCTCCGACGCACCCACCAAATCACGAACTCGACAAGACTTTTGTCGCGTCCGTCGATCCGTGCCCTTTTCAATCCGGGGCCGCTGCCGGACAGGTTTTAACCCGATCCAATGACGGAGGAGAAGTTACGAGGGAGAAACCCTCAGCCGATGGTCGCCTCCAACCCGGCCGTGTGAGCCAGGCCGTCCTTGGCGCCGGGGTCCAGGATCCAGACTTGCCAGGAGATCCGGAGGCCCACCAGGGCGGGGTCCTTGGGAATCTTCAGGGGGAAGGTCTTGGACTCGGGGTTGGTTTTTCCTCCCGCCGTGGCAAAGGGGTCGATCTTGAGAGGCGGGAAGGCGTAGACCGTGCCGATGGGGAAGGGGATCTGGGTCTTCCTGCCCCAGATCAGGAGGCCCTTGCTCTGGTTTTTCAAGAGGGAAGCGATAAGTGTGATCGGGTTTCCGTAATTGGGCCAGCCCCGGGCCTGGAGGCCGGGGACCCCGTGGGTGCCCTGTTTCCCCTTGCCGTAAGTGGAGAAGGCCCCCCGGCCTCCCGCCTCGTAGAGGCGGAACATCCAGTCCCAGCCCTTGTAGGGCCCGTGCCATTGGATGGGCGTGGAGACCGAGCGGGTCCAGAAATAAGTAGCCCCGTTCCTGTTTCTCCCTATGGCCGAGATGCCTCCTCCCTTGGAGAGGCTGATCCCCACCCAGATGACCTGGCCGGCGCTCTTCACCACCACGGGTTTGTTCAGGACGGCCCCGGCCCAGCAACGGGCCGGCGGGGCCTTGAAAGTCGCCTGGGCCAGGAGGGCCCCCGGGCGGTTGTTCTTGGAATCGTGGTCGAAGACATAGACCGAGCCCGTCCCAGACGTGGCCCCGCACCAGAACTCCACGGCCGTGAGGACCATGGCCCGCTTGACCGAATGGCGGATGGCGATGACGTTGACCGGGCTCGTCCAGCCCTTTGTAAAGGGCGGGCCCTCGTTGACCGACTCGGCCAGCCTCTGGCCGCAAAGGGGGGCCGCCAGCAAGGCAAGAACAAAGAAGGGAAGAGATCGGGACTTCATGGCCGTTCCTCTCGAAAGGTGCCTGGGTAAAGGGGGACCTTCCATTGTCCATCCCAGGCCCGATCCATCAACCCGCCGGGAAATGCAAGAGAAATGTTAGCCGAGTAACAAAAAAGAAAGAAGACCCCAGAAACGTACCCCCCCCCCATGCCACCTAGAAGTGGAGGGGGAAAGCTTGGCAGACAAGGGCAAGGTGGAAATAAACGGAGGTAAGAAAAAATGTTCTTCATTCATGGCGGTCAAGGGGGCAGGGAACCCTGTGTCCGAGCCCCACCTTGGGTGATTCGTCAAAGTGAAAGAAAAAAATATGGTAGTTTATATTTTTGCAAATTGAATCGATAGGAGGAAGCCATGCATAAAACATTGAATAAATTGCTTTTTGTCTCCCTTTTTGTTTTCGGTTCAACCCTTTTTATGGTCTTGTTATTTCCGAAAACCTTCATGGGAGATACTAGAAAGTGTATCGCATATGCATAAATGACTGGAGCCGGAGAATGGGTCATAATTTGTGATCTCTTGGCGGATTGTCCGGATCAGGGAACATGTGATATAACCTCTGGCCAGGCTGGATCGACCTGGTTTTATTCATGCGATTGCAGCACTGGGGGGGACCCAGTATGTAGTGGAGGCGTCTGGTCCCACTCATGGAACCCGGAAGACCCCGGCTACAAAATTTCTTGCGTAAAGGGCCCAAACGACTGTGTCGCCCCTGAAAAGTGTTTGATTGAGGTAGCTCCTGATGATTGGGAGGTCGGGGATATATACCCTATCTGTACATGTAGGGTTCCAACATTGCCTCCTGATGAAGAATAAGGTCCGTTTGTGAAGAATATCCATGAAGTCATCAAGTAAGAGGCTATTATTTTTCATTTCCACCATTTTGTTGGTTATTCTTTTTTGGGGGGTTTTGAATTACACCTTCGGTTCCAGGTTTCACCTTCCTATTGTTAGGCAAGACACAAAGGCCAAACCAATTAATGGGTTTAGAACTACTTCCTCGGCTCCGACCTTTAATGAAAGCAAAAGGCCGGTTCGGCGGGAAGTTGAGATTAAACGGGGAACAAAGGGCTTGATCATGGTCCGGGTCTTTTCTGTTGGAGGAAGGCCCTTGGCAGGTGTACAAGCCTTCGCAGTTCCATCAACTGTGCGATGGCTTCCCGATTATGGACCAAGTCTCGGTGCCACCGGAACAAATGGAATGGTGACACTCTCCTGGAAGGATGCCTCTAGTCAAGACGGGCAATCCCTTCTTTTGGTAAAAAAGGGTTACCTGAGCAATTCCATCCCCGATCCCAGTCCCGGTAAAAGCTACCAGGTCTTTATGAAACGTTCGGCGGAATCCATAATTTACACCAGGGACCGATTCGGGGTTCCTTTGTCTGGAGTACGTATAGCTCTTTCAAGGGAAAAACTTCCGTGGACTTCCGTTCTCCGAGCAACCAAGGAAAAAGTTCCAGGCCCGGACCCCTCCAATGCGATTTTTCTCTTTTTTTCAGACCGGGAGGGGAGGGTAAAGGTCGTAGGTCCCCCCCCAGGGAAATACCATTTCCGCGCTCTTGCATCATCAGAGTTTTTTTCCATGATTCATGGTTGTGACAAAAACATCATTTACCTCCCCTGCGGATCTATGGAAATCCTCTTCGGCAAGTTTTGGGGTGTCGTAGGAAAAATCAAGGGCGACGAGATCCTAGCCTTCCGGAAAACCAAGCTCAAAGGGCATACTCTTAAGTTTTCTGGAATCATCGATATGCGGCTTGTCGAGAGTTTTCTCTCTAAAAAATTCAAAACCCCTCTTGTATGCGCTGCCGTACCATCCGATCCTGAAATCGCCCCATCGGTATTTTTTCAAGTGTGGCTAAAAAAAGCTGGAAAAAAGGAATTTCGTGTCCAACTGCGGAAATTGGACAAATCCTTCAAACCAATTGTCTATTTCTTCCCTCCCAAAGAGAGCGGTGCATCGGGAGTGGCTTTGATACAGTGTGATCCTTCTTATCCTTTTTTGAGGAAAATTTCCTTTGATGCGGTCATTCCATCAAAGTCCAGCCCTCTTCCGTTGGTTTCCAGGAAAATCGTTTTCGGAAAGAAAATGACTCTACCTCCAGGGAAATACCACATACTGAGCTGGGGAAAATTCGGGCAAGAAGTTCTTTCCCGGGTCCTCGATCCGGATCATTTTGTTGTTAGAAAAGGCCAAACCACCCGAATAAGGTTGTCTTTGAAGAAACCTGTTGCACCGATTATGTTCAAACCACTCAATGAAGATGGTTCGATCAAAAAAAAGGTGGCTTTGTTTTTCAAAAAAAATGGATCCTTGAAATGGTATACAACGTGGGGCGAAGGGCGTTGCTACTATTTGCCGATTGGATTGTGGGAAGTCAAATTTTATGGGGAAGGGTCCAAAAAAGATTCGGTATTTATAGATGTTCGTCCATCCAAAAAACCTATTATGATCAAACTTCATTTAAAGGCTGAAAAAGGTGGATAGGAGACAATTGATTTTCCGGTTTTATGGTTTGGTCTTTATTTCTCTTGGTTTAATCAAAATTCTTTTAGGCTATAATAGAAATACTATTCTTTTAGAAAATACCCATTACATTTTTTCTTTCTTTGAGATCGTTCTGGGTTTATTATTTTGGACAAAATTCCGGGATTTTGCCTTCCTGGGGGCTATTTTGTTTTTCTTTGGGTCCATCTTAGTTCCTTTTATCTTTAAATACGAAGGCTGTGGGTGTGGGTGTTTCGGGCGGGCATTTCTACTTGACAAGCGATCCCACCTCATCATTTCCTCTTTGCTGGGTTTCCTTTTTTCCTTGACCTGGCTTTTGTCCAAACCAAAAAATGTAAGAGAGAAGGAGGCATAGCTATAAGTGGTGACACGCCTTCATGGGCGAACTGGGGGATAGGGAATGGCTCGGGCAAATAAGATGGTAAAGATTCCCGAAGTGAAAAGGAGGTAGTGTTTCAATATCTTCCTGGCAATAAATCTGGAGGTTAAAAATCGTCGCGAATGGTGTGGGATGTCTTGTTTGTGTAGGCAGTAATATATTTCTCTGGAAGCATATTTGGGACAAGCCTCTTTTGCTAGAATTACGAATTGGGTAAAGCCCGAAAAGCAGCGAAGGGTATAAAGTGGCCCCAAAAGCCCGAAAGTGGGGCCGGAAGTTTTTACAGGGGTCTCTTTTTGTGTTTGTGCCTAAGCGGCTTGAGGGAAAACACTGTCAACCGAAAAACGCCTCCAACCCGGCCGTGTGAGCCAGGCCGTCCTTGGCGCCGGGGTCCAGGATCCAGACTTGCCAGGAGATCCGGAGGCCCACCAGGGCGGGGTCC
>JALUZX010000018.1 GCA_027011425.1 Planctomycetota bacterium | reverse complement strand
CTCTTCCCCACGACCCGTTCGCCTCTCCCGCCTCGTCGATCCCCGCTTCCCCCTGGATCGGCCGGAAGGCGGGCCTTTCCCAAGGTTTTGGGGCATGAATCGGGCGGTCGATCGTCTAACCTGGATTCATTCGGGCCGGGTGGAAGAAGGGGGTCCAAGCGGGGCTCGAGAGCCATGAGGAAACAGAACAAGCGGCGCGGAGGGGGCCTTCGAAGGGTCCTGAAGGCCCTGGGCGTGACCCTGGGGGTTTTGGCCTTCGTGCTTTTCTTCGGGACCATCACCCTGGTGTTCAACCCCTTCGAAGGGGGCTTCGGGGACGTGACCATGGCGATCCCCCGGACCGTGGACTTCTGCTTCCGCAAAGAGGCCCTGGGGGAGGATTTCCCGGACTTTCCCGTGCCTTCCGGGTGGGAGGACATCGCCGACTCCGACGCCTGGATGAATTTCCAGGGGGGCCCGACCTTCAAGGAACTGGACCGGAAAGTCCGGATCACGGCCAGGCTGGACGAGCTGGAGAGGTCCCTGGCCCAGGCCCCGATCGACCTCTTCTCCAACCTGGCCGCCACGGACCTGGCCTTGGCGGGGATCCTCCAGGGAAGTTCCCTGGAAAGGACCCGGTGGTGCGTCTACACCAGGGTGGGATGGAAGGTAAGAGCCGCTCTCGGCCTCCTGAAATACTCCTTCACCCACAAGTGGCTTCCCCCGGGGGTGACCGTCTCCGGGCAGGAGGGTCTCCTCCAGGTGGGAACGCCCCGGGGAGAAGTCTTCTGGCTGGCCCTGGTCAAGGATTTGCTCCTTGCCGGAAACGACCGTGACCTTGTGGGCCGCTCCCGCCTGCTCGCCCTGGGGGAATCCAAGGAAGATCCCCTTGGGGCCTCGGCGGACTACGAGGAAGCGGTGGAGAAGGTCCGGAAAAACAGGGTGGCCGGAAACGCCTCCGGGGAGCCTCCCCTGCCGGGGACCGAAGGGGAGAAATCCGGCTGGAGCCCCCTGGAAGGCACCCCCCTGGAGTTCTATCTCAACACGGCCCGGATCTTCCAGGTCCACCCCGAATGGACCCACTGGCCGGACCGGGCCTCGCCGTTGAATCTCTGGGAGCGGATCGCCTCGCTCTTCATCCAGTTCAAGAGCTGGCACCGCCTGGGAGGGGCCCTCTTTCTCCAGAGGGATCCCGAAGTCTTTTCCTTTTTCGCCCAGGTGGACATCAACAGGAGCGAGGCCGATCCCTTCTTTCTCCAGGTCCTGGAGGCCAAGCCCGAAAACAACGACAGGTTTCTGGAGAGGGTGGCCAACCTGACTCCTTCCCGGGCCGCCGTGCTCGGGGCTTTCCGGTTTCCCGTGGCGTCTTTTCTCCACGAGGCCTACGACCTGCTGGATCCTTCGGAAAAGGACCTCCTCCAGGAATCGGTCACCAAGACCAGCCGCTTCCAGTCCGTGGACCAGGCGATCGACACCTTTTTCATGGGCTTCCAGCCCCGGCTCGGGTTCGTGATCCGGGCCAATGATTTCAAGCCCCTGCCCGACGATCCCAAGAGTGACGGCATGCCCGTCCCGGCGGTGGCGGTGATCCTCTGGAGCAGGGCGGGGGAGCAGGAGCGGGTCCGGCAGTTCATCAAGTTTCTCAAGCGCTACAGCCCCCAGTGGGGGTTTACGGGGATCTTCGCCCTCCCCGCCGGGCCGGCCGGGGGCTACGAGGTTCTGGAGTTCCACTCCTACCAGATCTCCGGGACGGGCTGCATGGCCGTCCTCTCCAAAAAAGAGCTGGGTCGGGGGGAGTCGGAACTGATCCTTTCCAACTCGGGGCGCCTGGTCCGGGAGATGATCAACGCCCGCTTCCGGGTGGGCAAGGTCTATCCCGTGGAGAGCACCGACGGCTGGCGGAATCTGCGCTACGAGATTCCCCGCTTCTCCAGCGGCCTGGTCTACGTCCAGGGGGCGGAACTCTCCCGAATCATGGAGATGTGGGAGCCCATCCTCCTCCAGCAGGCCGCGGGCGACCGGGCGGCCTTCGACGAGAGAATCCTCCCCGAGGTGGAGGCCCAGGTCCTCCGGGAGCGCTACGCCAGCTACGCCTCCAGGGACACCCTTCCCCCGGTCCTTCGCCGGGACTTCGACAGGGAGGTGCGCCGGCGGATGGACGCCCGCTGGAAGGCCCGGGCCGCCTTGAGCGAGAACAAGGCCGCGCCTTTCATCAAGGAAAGGATCCGGGCCCTCCGCCTTTTGGGGAACGCCTTCCTTCACTTCACCACCGGCCCCGGGAAGATCCAGTTCCGGGGCAAAGTGGGGCTGGTGATTGACTGAGGCGGGGCCTCTTCCTATCATTCTTCTCCTTGCGAGCCGGGATGGTGGAATTGGTAGACACGCCAGCTTGAGGGGCTGGTGGGCGCTTTAGCCCGTGCAGGTTCAAATCCTGTTCCCGGCACCAGGAAGGCCCGGGTCCCATCGGAGGACGCGGGCCTTCTTTTCTTGCCATTCCCCTTCCGTCTCGTCCGGAGACAGGGCCTCTTTTCTTCCTTTCGGGGAATCCCTAACGCCCCCGGGCGGGGGGGCCGAAATAGGGAATACCGGGAAGGGAGGCCCGACCATGGCAGGGACCCAAGGAGGACTGGCTCCGCCGGTCCAGGACTTCCTCAGCTCCGATGATCTCTACCATCGGGCCAGTGGAATTGCTTCGTGGACCGAGATGGCCACCTACATCTCCCAGCCGGGATACCCGGAACTCTCGGAAGTCAACCAGGCCAGGCTCATCCGGATCCCGCCGGGAAAGACCCCGGAGGACTTCCTGGCGGAGATGGAAGGTGTCTTCGCCGATTACGGGATCCGTTCCTTCCAGGTGCGGGTGGATCCCCGCACCCGGCCCCCCGACCTGGGGGCTTTCCTGGCCGGGAAGGGGTTCCTGGAGAGGGAGGACTGGATCTACATGTCCGATTCCATCCCGGACCTGCCCAGGCTCCCCATTCATATCCTGGACGCCACATACGCGCCGGTGCTCCGGGACTTCGAGCAGATCCACGACAGGCGGAACACCCAGGAACTGGACGGAGTGCTCTGCGTCCAGCTCGCCGAGTTAAGGCGCTTCCGCCGGGAATCGGGGATCGTCAAGGAATTCGTGGCCTACTTCGAGGGCAAGCCCGCCGGGGCGGTGACGGTCCTCCAGGGGGAGAAGACCCTGAGGGTCAAGGACGTGGTGGTGGATCCTCTCTACCAGGGTTCGGGCGTCCGGGAGGCCATGCTCGCCATGGTAGTCCAGGACGGCTTCCTCCGGGGCGCAAAGACGGCGGGGCTCTTCGGGGAGGACCTGGACTTCAGGGAGGACATCCTGGAGAGGCTCGGGTTCCGCCGGGCCGCGCCGGTTGCGGGCTACTTGCGGGAGGGCCGGCGCCTTTCCTGACCGTGCGGCGGTTCCAGGAGGAGGCCCCGGGCCAGGCCCCTTCGGGCCCGCTTCCACGGGAATCTCTCCAGGGCTTTCCAGAAAGCGGGGTGTTTTCGGGCCTTGGAGAGAAAGAGATCGTCCAGGAAGATTTTGTATCCCTGGGAGCGATACGCCGCCACCTTCCGCACGAGTTCTTCCCCCAGCTTTTTCTCCAAGACGGGATCCCCCTGGTCGTAGGGAGGGAGAAAATCCTCGAACTGGAAGGCCCCCACGGCAGAGGGATGGAAGAAGCGCAGGAAGTAGAGCCTGAACCCGTCGCCTGTGAGAACGAAACTCGGGGGCCCTTCCCCGGGATGGGCCAGCAGGACCGCGTCCCGGGCCCATTCCCTGTTTCTCTGGACCCGGGCGTGGCGGGAGATCACCGAGCGGGCCAGGCCTCCCTGGAGAAGGAGGACGGCCAGGGCGGGGGCGGCCGCCTTGACGCCCCATCTCCTCCAGGGAAGGTCCAGGGAGAGGATTCCCACCAGCCCCGCTCCTACAAGTATGGGAAGGACGGGAAGGTAATAGGCGCCCTTTTCCACGGGGCGGAAACCCCAGAAAGAGAAGATCCATGCGTAGGGAAGGAAGGCGATCATGGGGAGGAACCCCCAGGGCGCGCCCTTGAAGAGGGAGCGCTTGAGCAGGGGGATCCAGCCCAGGAGGAAGAGGACTCCCGCCGCGCCCGCGTGGTAGAGCCAGTCGTCCCGGACGTAGGCCAGCATCGACCCGGCGTGGGTGACGGTGTATTCGGCCAGGCGCAAGGGATTCTCGAAGAGCCAGGCCCGGAGTCCGGGGACCACGCCCGCCTTGGGGAGGAGGATCTGCAGGGTGGTGGCCGAGGGGTCGAGCCCGTGGAAGGGGTTCACCCCGCCGCCCAGGAAGGTGTAGATCCACGGCAAAGCCAGGCGGGCCGCGGCCACGGGGCCGAAAAGAAGGGCCAGGAAGGCCAGGGTCCGGCCGGCGGCCCGGGCCCGGGCGCCTTTGCCTTCGTCGATCTTCCGCCAGGGCAGGGGATGGCCCGTCTCCGCTCGGAAGACCAGGAAGGCCGTGGCCAGGAAGGGGGCCAGCATCAATGCCGTGGTGTGGGAGAGGTAGGCCGGGACGTAAAGGAGGCCCGGGAGCAAGGGGGCCAGGCGGGAGG
>JALUZX010000017.1 GCA_027011425.1 Planctomycetota bacterium | reverse complement strand
GTCCCGGGCCTCGAGGGAACTCCAGAGCAGGGGAGTGAGCCCGGAGAAGGC
Organism: Planctomycetota bacterium; assembly: GCA_027011425.1. Lineage (GTDB taxonomy): Bacteria > Planctomycetota > UBA1135 > UBA1135 > JALUZX01 > JALUZX01. The sequence continues at coordinate 4,511 of JALUZX010000017.1, read as the reverse complement.
GGAGAGGATGCTGGAATACTGGCCGTTCACCGTCAGGTTGGACATGCTCCCCGACGTGAACCCCGCCCCGAAGGCCACGCTTCCCGGCACCCCGCCCAGGGCGGCCGTCACCACCACCCGGGGAAACCCGGAGACCAGGCTGGTTGTGGATAGGCCCTTGCCGGTCAAGTTCTTCGAATATCCGGCGGCATAATTGATGGCCAGGGGCGGATAGGTGAGGAGGGAGGGCTGGAGTTTTCCTCCGGGCTCCACGTCCAGAAAGGGCGGACTCAGGGTCGTCTGGAGTCCCGAGACCACCGCCTGGGAAGAGCCGAAGGCCGACAGGGTTGGATTGGTCGTGGCCGGGAAGGCCCCCACGCCGGCCGTCGCCACCACGGGCCTGCGGGGAAGCATGTCCGAGGCGGGGATGGTTCCCGGGTCTCCAGAGGAAGTGGCCACAAGCCCGTCTTCCGCCGGATCCGCCAGGGCGTTGCACCCCACCCACGCGACCTTTCCCGTTCCCGGCGCCGGAAGGACCTTCCCCCCGAAAGTGGCGGTCCCGCCGGAGATGCTCTCCAGGGGAAGAGAGACGAAGGAGGCCCTGGTGTCCACTACGCTGGCCAGGTGGTGCCCCGAGGCCGCGATGGTGACGGTATAACGGCTCCCCGTAAGCCCCGTAAAGACGGCTCTCCCGTCCGCCCCGGTCGTCCCGGTCCGCCTTCCCGAGGGGGGCCTGGCGGGAGAACCGGGCTCGATGAGAACGGAGGCTCCCTGGATGGGCTCGAAGGTGGCCAGGTTCCAGGCTTCCACCGTGAGCGTTCCCGAGGTGGAGACGTCGCCTGTGAGGACCCCCCTCTGGTAGATGGTGCCGCTCACGGCGGCCTGGTTGAGGTTGCCCGCCTCGTCGGTCACGTTGAGGCTGAAAGAGACTCCCGAAGCGTTTCTCCCGAGATCCAGGGGCTTCAGGAAGAAGAAGCCCTGGGCGTCCGAAGCGAAAAGGTCGTTTCCGCCCGAACTGTTCAACTCGGCGCTCCCCAGTTTCTCGCTGGCCTTCCCGAACAGGGAAGCCAGCTGGAGGTTCGTCACGAAGGTGGTCTTCTCATCCGCCCCGTGGGGAGGCCCGAAGTACAGGATCTCGGGCCGGACCAGGTCCTGGAGCACCCCGGTCTTTACGGCCCAGCCCGAGGGCTTGCCGCCGTGGACGATCCTGGCGGCCAGGGTGAGACTTCCGTCCTCCAGGAGAGGAGCCGCCTCGGTCCCCAGGGCCCCCGAGAAATCGACGGACAGGGTCTGGGTCCCGCCGGCGGCCGAGGCGGCCCGCTCCACGTAGCGCAGGTCCCCCTCCCCCTTGGTGGTGGGATCACCCCCGTAGACCCGGGCCTCCACCCGGTCCCCTGCCAGGGTTTCGGCCGGGAGATCCACGTCGATCCTCAAGGAAGCGAGATTGGAGAGGTTCACGGCGTCGGGAAACCCGGTGAGGGGATTTCCGATCTTTACCTCCGAGGGCCTCTTCCAGGACATGGTGGTGAACTTGGAAAAAGGCTCGGTGTCGCCGGGGTTCAAGGGCTGCCCCCCCACCTCGATGGTCTTCTTCAGGACCACCCCGAACTCGACCGATCCCTCCAGGTCGGCCGAAGGGGTGAAGAGCAGGACCCGCGTGTCCGAGCCCGCCAGGCTCTTGAGAGGATAGGAGATCGACCCTGCCACGACGCTCTTGTCTGATTCCTTGCGAACGTAAAAGCTCGAAGTGGTCACCGTGGAAGCCGTGGCCGGCCCGTCCAGGACGGCGAAGATCCCCACCTGGCGGGAAAAATCCTTGGCGTCGGACTCTGGAAAGACCGCCACGACCTTGCCCTGGGCCGTAGTCTTGGCCGAGGGGGTGAAGGAGCCGAGGACGCCCGCGCCGCGGGCAAGCTTTCCGTCCAGGTCCCGGACCCCCTGGTCCATGACGATTTCGTAGGTCACATTGGGGAGGAGGGGTGCGAGGGGACGGATCACTACCACCCTCCCCTGTCCCAGGATGTCCACCTTGGACTTCACCTTGGTCGAGGGAGGAGGATTTTTCCCGGAAGAGCCGCCCCCAAGGGAAGGTTTCTTCTCCCTCAGGTAGATCCTTTCGATCTTGAGGGCCGGGTCATACACAGAGCCCGGGTTCAAGGCTTCGGAGAAGAAGACCACCGCCGGGGTGGTGACATGCCAGCCCGGGCCCAGGGGAGCGACCACCCCCACCACGGCCTGCCCCGAAAGGGAGAGGTCCCCTTCCTGGGGGGCGGCGATGGCCGATTCCACCTGTTTCTTCCCCCCTCCCGACCCGGCTCCCCGGTTGGGGTCCCAGATCCGGCCCACGTTGTTGCCCGAACACGAAAAGAGCCCCGCCGCGAGGAAGAGCCCCCCCAGGATCGGATGGATCCACCGCCGTCCACAGTCCCTGGATTTCATCGCAGAGGCCACCCGCCTTTCTATGTTCCTGAAAGAAGATCCCAAAAAAGAAGATGATGACCCGATTTGGACGAACCGTCCCAATATTCCTTCCGTCCAATCCGGGCTGGGACCACTCCAGGATAAACCAAAAGATCCCGTCCCAGGAGAGACTCCCCCGAGACCGGAAGGGAGAGTAATCTTTTCTCCTTCCCAACCCGGCAAGAACGAAACGCCCTAACGCGCGGGAGTCCCGGTGGATCCCCTTTCCCAGAAAGAACTCCTGGAAGCCCTGGAAAAAACCCGGGCCCTCCCCCTGCTTTCCGGGGAGGACCCGGAGAAGATCCTCCAGGCAGGCCGGGTGCTGGCCCAGGCGGGATTCCAGGTCCTGGAAGTGGCTCTCCGCACCCCCCGGGCATTGGAAGCTCTGGCCCTCCTGGCCAAAGAACTCCCCAAGGCCATCGTCGGGGCGGGCACCCTCCTGGAGCCGGCGCAAGTCGGAGAAGCCCGCCGGGCCGGCGCCAGGTTCGGCGTCTCCCCGGGCTTTCGGCCGGCCCTCCTGGAAGCGGCCAGGGAGGCGGACCTCCTTCCCTTCATTCCAGGCGTTGCGACCCCCACGGAGGCCATGGCGGCCCTGGAGGAAGGCTTGACCCTCCTCAAGTTCTTTCCCGCCAAGGCCCTCGGGGGAGCGCCCAGGCTCGGGGCCACCCACGCCGCCTTGGGCCACCGGGGGCTCCGGTGGATCCCCACAGGCGGCATCGACCTGGAAAACCTGCCTTCCTACCTGGCCTTTCCCTGGGTGGCGGCCTGCGGGGGAAGCTGGCTCGCCCCGAAAAACCTCTTGGAAAACGGCGACGTCCAGGCTCTCCGGAGCCTGGCGGAAAAAACCCTGGCCCTTACGATCCCATGAAATTCCTCACCTTCGGCGAAATCATGCTCCGCCTCTCCCCTCCCGGGGCTTCCTCCCTCTCCCAGAGCCTCCCGGGAACCCTGGAGGCCTGTTTCGGCGGGTCCGAGGCGAACACCGCCGTTGCCCTGGCCGCCATGGGAGGAGAGGCATCCTTTCTCACCGTCCTCCCCAAGGGGCCCCTGGGGGACGCCTGCCTGGCCGCCCTGGCCGCCAGGGGGGTGAAGACCGGCCGGGTCGTTCGCTCCGCCCGGGGAAGGCTGGGCCTCTACTTCCTGGAAAAGGGCGCGGGCCCCCGGCCCTCCCGGGTGGTCTACGACCGTGAAGGCTCCTCCCTCTCCCTGGCCTCCCCGGGGGACCTGGACTGGGACTCCGCCCTGGAGAAGGCCGACTGGCTCCATCTCTCGGGCATCACGCCCGCCCTGAGCCGGGGGGCGGCGGAACTCACCGAAGAGGGGGCCCGAAAAGCGAGGGAGGCGGAAATTCCATATTCGATCGACCTGAACTACCGCTCCCGGCTCTGGACCTGGAAGGAAGGGGTCAAGGCCGAGGCCTTGGCCCGGTCCGTCCTGCCCCCCATCGCCCGGGGCGCCTCCCTGGTCCTGGGCAACGAGGAAGACGCCCTCCGGGTCTTCGGGCTCACCGTAAAGGGCCTGGACCTCTCCCGGGGAATTCTGGACCCCGGGGCATACAAGGGCCTTGCGGAAGAGACAGCTTCTCTATGCCCGGGAGCGAAGTATGTCGCCTTCAGCCTGCGCCGTTCCCCGGACGCTTCCCGGAACCTCTGGGGAGGCATGCTCTTCGACGTGGAGGCCGGCAAAGCCCATTACCATCCAACCGGGGAAGACGGAACCTTCCGGCCCCTGGAGATCTCCCCCATCGTGGACCGGGTGGGAGCGGGAGACGCCTTCGGAGCGGGGTTGCTCCTCGGTCTCTTCCACCTCCGCCTCCTCCCGGCCCGGGCGCTGGCCCTGGCCGTGGCCGCCGGCGCCCTGGTCCACACATTTCCCGGCGACTGGCTCTATGCTTCCCTGGAAGAGATCCAGGCCCTGGCCGGGGGGGAGACCTCGGGCCGGATCAGGCGGTGACCCCCCCCATCATCCACCAAGACAAGGTAAAGGAGGACGGAGGGACCTCCCGGTCACCGGGGGCAGGAAATTGCGGACCGCCCGCCCTGGTTTTCTTTCTCCAGGAGTCCCGCCCGCCT
>JALUZX010000016.1 GCA_027011425.1 Planctomycetota bacterium | reverse complement strand
CTGGTTGATATACCTTGTAGGGTTCCTCTTCCTCTTTTTCGTCCTCTTTCCCGGCCATGCCCCGGCGCAAAGTGTTGGGTACCGAACACATTTCATTTTTCATGTCTGGGTGGACCCCCTTAACGGGGACGATACCTTGGCCTTGAGCAGCAATCCCGTGGGCGGTTCTAACCCAGGGGCATCGAATTTGGCCCTTTCCAAACATCCTGTCATCGACCCTAATACAGGGAACCCTTATATTGATGGCCGGATCCAGCATGCCCCTTTTGCTTTTCAAACAGTTACAAAAGCGCTGGAATACGTCCGGACCCAATTTTTCCTTCAGGGCAATCAAATTCCTTATAGGCTTCCCTGGAAAAATCCCAAGCCAGGAGATAATGCATACTGGATTACTGCAATTGTAATCCATTGTTTGCCGGGAATATATGCGCCTAGAAATTATGTTGGAGAGATCGATCCTTATTCCGGGTTGCCATATAATGGTGAAACTTTCCCGCTGGGATTGCACAACGACCCCTCTAATCCATGGCAAGGAATACCACCCGGGGTTTCCATTCAGGGGACATCCGCGTTGGACACAATTTTCGACGGAAGAGGGCGGGACGGGTTCTATAACCATGTTTTCCTTTTCGAGAATACCGCCTCTTGTGATGATGTAACTCATTTGGATTCGTTTATCGACAGCATTACAGTGCGGGACGTCAGATCCAAAACCCCACCCCAGGATAAGTGGAATACAGCGGTCTATGCTCCCGATGGCGCCGGGATCGTCATTCGGGGTGAAGCCAGAATGCGTCCGACAATTTCCAATTGCATCATTACCGACTGTTACGTCGGGATCGCGATCGGGTCGGACCAGGATTACGACCCCAACAATCTTTTGTTTCCGAGCCCAATCATTGTGAACAATACAATTGTTTGGAACCAGATCGGTATCTACAGCGGGCCGTTGAAGAAATACAATGCACCTTCCCAAAATTGGATGGGTTTGGCAAGGCCAAGGTGCTTTAACAACATAATCGACCGGAGGTTGCCTGATGGGAGCCTTTTCCAAGGTCCAGGAGGGGTGGTCTATCCATCCTCATGCTTCGAGGGTTTGGATGCTTCTGATCTGTTGATTATGAAAATTGGCTCCACCAATTTGAACCCCTACATCCATTTCAACGCGTACGATTACCCAGGGGGGGGTAACCTAGGTCACGATAATTACCCTCCAGGGTGGAGAGGGTTGAGGACAAAGAAAAGGTCCGCTGTCCCCTATGGGCCTCCCCGGTACAATATGTCCGGCTTCACCTCCTCGGGCAAACAAGGGGTCCTTTTTATCACCGATACATTCAGACAAAAGGAAGGGGTCTCAAACAACAAAGATTCAAGGAGCCCCCACGATTTTCGCCTTACGCCGATGGCAAGCCTGAACGGGGGAAATTCGTTTTTCTTGAACCCGGTGGTGAACATTGGGGTTGACACTTCGGCCGGTACATTGAGGTTTGTTAATTATGATCCAAAACTTGCGCCCGATGTATATGACCCCGGCAATGGCAACCCGGAAACTCCCGGCCTTCCTTCTCCCGGGGCGCAAACAAATGGATTCTATGCGGATCTTGCAAGTTTCCACGCTTTCGATTGGGACGGGGAAGGCTTTGGTAATCCTAGGGTGGAGATACGTTCCGATTTCCCGGGCCCTCCCTCCCATTCCACCTATATCGATCTGGGCGCGGATGAAATGGGGCAATTGATCGTTAGCGGCTTTATCGATGGCACTAGGATTCTGAGCAGGGATGTTCCGGGGAGGACGAAAGGATGGGCGAAGCCGCCCTCGCCCAGTGGCGACAATACTCAGGTTTATTTCCTGGACAAGTATTATGCCGGGAACACTTACCAGAGACCGAAATACAATGATTGGATAGGGAGAGGCTTTTATTACGGATACAATGGCTTGGGAGGTATGGCAACTTATTTTGAGGGAAGGTGGTGGGAGTTCGTGCAAGCGAATCCGATCGTTCCGAACCCATACGGTGGAAATAATGCAAGGCGTTTTACCGAAGGAATGGATCAATTGAATCCTTCGCCTCCCCCGACTTACATGTATTCTTTAAGGAGGTCATACGTAAAGAGCGGATTGCCTGGGTTCATGAGGAGCTTGGAATGCGATTTTTCACCCTTCCTGGTCCCAGATTTTCACCCATGTTGGGGTTCTTTCAGCCCCCCGTGGAACCAGAACCTGGTTTTCAACGATGTTTTCTCCAGCAACCCATGGTACCACACAAATAGCCTTACCTGCCTGAATTCCGACAATCGCTACCTCTATTATGGGGCCAACTCCTGGATTATTTTGGAAGGGACCATTAACCCGCCTGGTGCCACGACACTAGATCCTACCCTCGGCTACCTTTTGGGTGGACCTTTCGGCCAATTCGGCCCTTATGGGTACACGGGATCCAATTTTTACAGTGTAGATTCCTGGGGTGTTGGAGATGTCTCCCCGGGGCCGGACATCGTGCCCGATACCGAAGACTGGAAAGGCGTCAGGTTCAATCTTCAACAGTACTATCCCGGGAACACCTTCAGCAATCTACAGACGTTTCTTGGTGTTAATGGTCCAATTACCACCGTTCCTCCCATTAATGCCGCATATAAGTATCCGCCGAAGATGAAGTTTTCTGGTCCTCCTTCACAGAAAACGATCGACAAGGAGGTTTTGCGTTTGTGGGAAAAAATTCAGAGGGGTATTGGTAAGTAGTTTTTTCAAATGCTTCCTGGGGGCTTGTCCCCCAGGAAACCCCTTGCAAAAAATAGGGTGGTTAGATGGAAGTTGTATATTGGTGGTTTGCGATTTTTTCTTTCCTTTACCTGGGTTCCAATTGTAAAGGGCAATGTGAAATATATACCCTTTTTGGGTCTACTGGGGGCTCTTCTTTTCGATCAAGTTTTGGGTGGGCCTTGTGCTTCCCAGGCGATCTAAATAGAGATGGGTTTACGGAATTTGCTGTCGGCGCTCAATCCGGAATGAATTCTCAAAATAAAACTGTCGGTTGGATTGATTTGTATTCCGGAAAAGACGGTGGCAGGTTGTTCAGGATAATTGGAAATTCATCTTCCCCAAGGATTGGGCTCAGGCTCAGCTCTGTTGGGGATTTGAATGGGGACGGTGTTCCGGATATTCTTTCAAGCTCCTATGGCTTCCCTTCAAAGTTTTCAGCCGGGGCGATCTTTTTGTTTTCGGGAAAAAACGGAACCCTTTTAATGACCTGGGTTGGGGATAATAAATGGGATGGCCTTGGAACTTCTCTAAGGAGAATGGGGGATGTAAATGGAGATGGCATCAATGATTTTATTGCTGGGAGTCATGGGGGGTACGCAAGGGTCTTTTCCGGAAAAACCGGCAAGATAATCTACCAGGTCAAGGGAAACAGTTTCTTTGGTTTCGGCGGCCTAGTAGGTTGCCTTGGAGATGTGAACAAGGATGGTTTTGCTGACTTCGGGGTTGGGGCCCCTTTTGAACCTGCCAATGGATATGATTCCGGTGCGGTCTATGTTTACTCCGGGAAGACCGGGAAATTACTTAAAAAGATTCCTGGGCGAGGCGCTCAAGTTAAATTTGGGGTTGACATGGACGGCGTGGGAGACGTGAACAAGGACGGCTATGGGGATTTTGTCGTCTCCAGTTGGCGGAGCCTTCAAGGGACCAACTATTGGGGATCGGCCGAGCTTTTTTCCGGTAAGGACTTTTCCAGGATCACCCTTTTCGATCCAAAAACACCCGAGCACTGGTTCGGGACCCAGTGCAGGTGCGCGGGAGACGTCGATGGGGACGGGACCAACGAAATCTTGTTTTCAGGGAAAAAGAAGGCCTACGTCTGCGATTGGAAGGGAAAGATCCTCTATACCCTGGAGGGCGAGAACCGTTATTCCACGGGTTACGGATTCGTTCTCGCCGGAGGAGGAGACGTCAACGGCGACGGGCTGGCGGATGTGATCGTCTCCGGGCCAGCGGATCCCCCCTATCCCGAGGTCGTCTCAGTCTTTTCCCCGGCTTATGCTCCTCTTGGAGGGGACAGGAAGGCTCTTTCCCTTTCCAAGGGGGAAACTCTCCATTTCTCCCTTCAAGCAGGGAAATTCCGAAAGAACCACTTCTACTGGATGCTCGGCAGCCTTTCGGGGACCCGGCCCGGTTTGCCTGTGGGAGTGGTCAAGATCCCCTTGAAGTGGGATCCATATATGAACGGAACGGTGGTCTTTCCATGGTCCTTGCCCCTGGTTAACCCGGTCGGCGTCTTGGATTTCCAAGGGAAGGCCTCGGCGGCATTCAAGATGGATCCCAGGTTCCCGCCCGCTCTTGTGGGCGCCACCTTCTACCACAGCTTCCTTGCCATCGACTTCCTGAAGGGAAGGATCGACCTGGCGAGCAACCCCGTTTCGGTGAAGATTCTACCCTGACCTGGTTTTGGGTTTGATTCCCCTAGGTTCCAGGGCCCATTGGGATTTTGGAAACAGTTTCATCGGGAGGCCGGTTTCCCGTTCTCGGGGGAGTCCATGCGCTGGACGAGGGCGTCCTTGAAGGGCTCGGGGT
>JALUZX010000015.1 GCA_027011425.1 Planctomycetota bacterium | reverse complement strand
TCCTTCCGCCGGGGAGGTCCAGGAGCCCAATGCGGCGGGCAAGAAAGAGGGAGGGCCCGAGGAGCAAAAAAGATGTCCCCAACCCGGCGGCTGCCGGCATCCAGGGGAAGCCGCAGGGAGTCGCATTCACCGCCGGCCCGCGCCGTAGAGGCCCCGCTTTCGGATCCATTCCTCCACGGCGGGAGGAACCAGGCCCTCCAGGGAAAGGCCTTCCGCCAGGCGGCGGCGGACCTCCGTGGAGGAGACGGGCACGGGAGGCACGTCCAGGAATCCCTCTTCCAGGGCCTGGATCTCTCCGGGTTCCAGGGCCCCTTCCAGGGTTTCGAGAACTTCCTTCGGGAAGCCGGGCCTGGGGACCACGAGAAAACGGCAGAGCGAAAAGAGCCTGTGGACGTCCTTCCACTTGGGGAGGTGGGGGAGGGAGTCCGAGCCGAGGAGCCAGGAGAGTTCCGTGCCGGCAGGAGAGGCGGCCTTCCAGGCCCGAAGGGTGTCCACCGTCCAGGAGATTCCGCCCCGGCGGATTTCTTCGTCCGAGACCTCGGCCCCGTCGATCCCCTGGAAGGCCAGGCGGGCCATCTCCAGCCTGTCCTCGGGGGAGGCCCCGTGGCCCTTCTCCTTGAGGGGGGACCGGGCGGCGGGGATCACGACCACTTTGTCCCGGCCGCCCTTTTCGAGGGCGGCCCGGGCCATGGCCCGGTGCCCCTGGTGGGGCGGGTCGAAGGAGCCCCCGAAGAGGCAGACTTTCATGGGGCCCCTTCCTCCGACCCGGCCCGGGCCTCTTCCCTCAAGGAGAGGAGGCGGGCCTCCAGCTCGGGACCCGCCGGGACATCCATTTCCTCGCCTCTATCCAGGTCCCGGACCTTTACCACCCCCCGTTTCCTCTCCTCCTCTCCCAGCAGGAGGGCGGCGCGGCACCTCTCCCTGGCGGCCAGCTTGAGCCGGGCCCGGAGCCCCTTGCCCTGGTGGTCGAAGAGCACGGCGAACCCGGCCCGGCGGAGATTTACGGCAAGGCGAAAACCTTCGTCCTCCTGCTCGGGGCCGATGGGGACGAGGAAGGCGTCGGGCCTCCCGCCCGGGGAGACCTCCTCCAGGAGGCCTTCCATCTCCAGAGCGATCAGGGTGGGGGTGACGCCGATGGAGAAGCCCACGGCGCCAAGGGAAGGGCCGCCCAGCTCGGCGATCAGGTCGTCGTATCTGCCGCCCCCGCAGAGGGCGGAACGGGCGCCGAGCTTTTCGTAGGGGATCTCGAAGACCGTGTGGGTGTAGTAGTCGAAGCCCCGGACGATGGAGGGGTCCACCCGGTAGGGGACCTCCAGCATGTCCAGAGTCTTCTTGACCGCCTCGAAGTGGGCCAGGCTTTCCGGCGAGAGGTGGTCCAGGAACTCGGGGACGCCCCGGCGCAATTCCTTGCAGGTCTCCACCTTGCAGTCCAGGATCCTGAAGACGTTGCGGTTGTATCGGTCCCTGCAAAGGGGGCACAGGTCGTCCAGCTTGGGCCGGAACCACTCCTTGAGGACCTCCCGGAAGCGGTCCCGGTCGGCCTTGTCCCCGATGGAGTTGATCCGGGCCTCCAGGCCGCGAAGTCCCAGGCGCTCGAAGAAGTCCAGGACCAGCAGGATCATCTCGGCGTCCAGCCTGGGATCGGAGGAGCCCAGGGCCTCGGCCCCGATCTGCCAGAACTGGCGCTGGCGCCCTTTCTGGGGCTTCTCGTAGCGGAACATGGGGCCGATGTAGAAGAACTTCTGGAAAGGGCGCCTCTTGTGGAAGTTGTGCTCCAGGTAGGCCCGGACCACCGAGGCCGTCCCCTCGGGCCGGAAGGAGTAGGAACTCTCGCCGCCCCGGGAGACGGTGAACATCTCCTTTTCCACGATGTCCGTCACCTCCCCGATGGAGCGGACGAAGAGCCGGGTCTCCTCGAAGAAGGGGGTGCGGATCTCCCGGTAGCCGTGGACTTCCAGGATCCGACGGGCCTCTTCCTCGAGTTTCCTGTAGATCCGGACCTTCTCCGGGAGGAGATCCTCCGTCCCTCGGGGCGCGCGATAGGGTTCCTGGGCCAAGTCGATCCCTCCTGGTGCTGATCAGAGAGTCCAGTGGTTACTTCCCGGGGCGAGGGGGCATTGTAAAGAGGTCGGTCCTGGAACTGGAAGGGACAGGGCCGTGGGGTTTTTTGGGATTGACCCTCCCCGGGGGGAGGGCTAGGATTCGGACCTTTCGAGCCCGACACGCGCCTTCGTGGCGAAAAGGATCAGCTGGAGGTAACCCTGCAATGGCGAAATGGTTGCTCGCACTTGTTTGTCTGGCCTTGACCGTCCCCTTCACCGGGTGCGGATCCGCCCCCTCCTCGAGCCAGGGGAATGAGCTGGCCAAGCTCAGGGCCAAGTATCGCGCCCAGGAGGAGGCCGACGTGGCCCGTCTCACGGGTGATTACAAGAGTGCCAAGTGGAAGCACGAGCTGAAGGACGATTTCGCCCGGCACAACTGGCTGGAGTGGCCTTTCGCGGGCACCATGTTCTTCCTTTCCTGGATCTCCACGGGCCACCAGAAGCGGGACTTCACCACGATCCACAAGGAGATGGACCGTTACTTCTTCAACGCCGCCTGGGACGATCCCTACCTCCAGGGGGGAGGGGACTGAGGATCTTCCCCCGATAGGGGGGTCTTCACGGTTCAGGTTTCCAGAAGGCTTTCAGGAACGTCTCGAGAGGGCCCCCCGACTCGTCCGGGTCGAGCCAGCGCACGTGGCGGAACTTGCGAAACCACGTGCGTTGCTTACGTACGAACCTCCAAGTCCGGCGGGAGATCGCCTCCTCCAGCTCCTCTTCCTCGATCCGGCCCTCCAGAAAGTCCAGAACCTGCCGGTAACCCAGGGCGGCCGAGGCCTGCCGGGAGAACCCCCCCGCCTCCAGGATGGACCGGGTCTCCTCCACCAGCCCCTTCTCCAGCATGGAACGAGTCCTCCGCCGGATTCTCTCCTTGAGGACTTCCGGTTCCCGCAGGATCCCCACCCCCCGGTAAGGGAGGGCCGGCTCGCTGCGTTCCCACTCCTTCTGAAGGCTTGAGAGGGGTTTCCCCGAGAGTTCCAGCACCTCCAGGGCCCGGACCAGGCGCTTGAGATCCTTGGGATGGATCCGGGCGGCCGCCGGAGGGTCCAGCCGGGCTAGTTTTCGGTGGAGCGTGCCTTCGCCGCCTGCCTCCTCTTCCTCAAGGAGCCTCCTTCGGACCTCCGGGTCCGCCCCTGGCCCGGAGAAGAGGCCCTTGGTGAGGACCTGGAAGTAAAAGGGCGTGCCTCCCACGAAGAGGGCCTTCTTCCCCCGGCGGCGGACCTCCTCCAGGACCCGGAGGGCCTCCAGCCGGTAGCGGGCGGCGTCGAAGCTCTCCCAGGGCTCCACCAGGTCCACCAGGTGGTGGGGGACCCGGGCCCTCTCCTCGGGCCCGGGCTTGGCCGTGCCGATGTCCATGCGGCGGTAGACGGCCATGGAATCCAGGGAGAGGATCTCCGCGTCCAGGGCCTCCGCCAAGGGCAGGGCCAGCTCGGACTTTCCCGAGGCCGTGGGTCCGAGAAGGAAGAGGACCGGGGGCTCCATGGGGCGGGCCTTCCCCTATTTCCTCTCTTTCTTTCCCCCCGGACCCCCTTTTTCCCGGGAAGGAAGCGTGTTCCGGGTCACCACGAGAGGGGAGTGGAGGAGGGCCTGGCGGAGCCTCAGTTTTTCGAAGAAGGTGGGGGGCTCTTTCTTGAGGGCCTGGATCACCTTGTCCCGCACGTCCTCCAGGCGGGTGACGATTCTCTTGTCCAGCTTGATGATGTGGTAACTCACGACTTCCATGCCCGACTTGAAGGGCACGGGCTCGCTCACCTGGCCGGGCTTGAGCTTGCGCACGGCGTCGGCGAAGGCGCCCCCGAAGCGCTGGTAGTTGTAACCCTCCACCAGCCCGGCCTTTTTGGCCTTTTCCGGGTCCCCCGCGGCGGCCCGGGCCGCCGGATCGTCGGACTCCTCCACGCAGACCTTCCAGAAGGGCTCTCCCCCCAGGATCCGCTTCCGGATCCGGAGAGCCTTTTCCAGGGCCTTTTTCTCCAGGGCCTTCCGATCCACCTGGTCGATGCTCTTGCCCCGGCGGAGTTCCTCCTGGAGGAGGGGGGCCAGGGCCACCTGGATCTGGCGGATCACCACGCGGACGCCGCCCAGGCCATACATGTCCTCGAACTTCCTCCGGATTTGCTCTTCCGTGATCTTCCGGGTCGCCAGGACCACCCGGTCTTCGAGCTTCCGCTTTTCCAGGTCGAAGGCCATCCAGGCTCTCATCTCCTGGAAGGTGAAGCCCCGGCCCCGGAGGTTCCGGACCATGAGTTCCCGGTTCCCGTGAAACTGGGTCTCCAAAAGCCTTTGGATCTCCCGGGAGACTTCATCTTGGATTTCCCCGGAAGTCAGGGCCACTCCCAGCGCCCGGGCCTTCTTCCTCAGGAGTTTGATTTCGATCAGGTCCCCCAGCCGGCTCTGGGCCAGGCAGAGATAGAGGAAATCCTTGTATTCCTTCATGGTCACGGGCTTTCCGTCCACCAGGGCCACCACCCCGGGGG
>JALUZX010000014.1 GCA_027011425.1 Planctomycetota bacterium | reverse complement strand
CTCCCCGCCCGGGGTCCATCTTTTCTTCCTCCCTCTTCCCCGCTAGATTCCTTTCATGGATGAGAAAAAGACCATGAGGCCTCTGGACCGGTTCCCCAAGAATGAAGCCCGGAAGATCGAGTATGTCCTGGCCGACCTGGACGATACCCTGACCCTGGAGGGAAGGCTTCTCTCCGCCTCCCTGGCCGCGATGGAGGAGCTGGAGGAGGCGGGCATCCGGGTCGTGGCCGTCACCGGAAGGCCCGCGGGCTGGTGCGACCACATGGCCCGGATGTGGCCCGTCGCGGGGGTGGTCGGGGAAAACGGAGCCTTCTATTTCCGTTACGACCGGCCCCGAAAGAAGATGATCCGCCGCTTCTGGATGACCGAGGCACGGCGCGCCGAGGGAAGGAAGAAGCTGAAGGAATTGAAGGACCGGATCCTGGAGGAAGTCCCTGGCGCGGCCGTTTCCGCAGACCAGGATTTCCGGATCTCCGACCTGGCCGTGGATTTCTGCGAAGACGTCCCCCCCCTCCCCAGGGAAGATGTTCTCCGGATCCGGGAAATCTTTCTGGACGCCGGGGCCCGGGCCAAGATCAGTTCGATCCACGTGAACGGCTGGTTCGGGGACTTCGACAAGCTTTCCATGACCAAGGTCTTTTTCAGGGAGGCATTTCAATCCGATCTGGACCAGGAGGGGAAGGAAAAGGCCCTCTTCGTCGGGGACTCACCAAACGACGCCCCCATGTTCGGCTTCTTCCCCAACGCCGTGGGCGTGGCCAACGTCCGGGATTTCGACGGTCTCCTCGAAAAAGAACCGGCTTGGGTCACAAAAGCCCCGGGAGGATTGGGTTTCCGGGAACTGTCGAACTTCCTTCTCTCGGCCCGGCGGTGAGAGCCGGGAAACCGAAATGGAGGGGGTGGACCGGCAGTGTACCGTCCTGATCGGATTCCCTGGTAAGAATTTCGTAGGCGCCTCCCCTTTCCCAGCCTGGAGGATAGAATCCCCTTTCGTTCGTTCCTTGGCCTTCCAAGCCGCGGGAAGGACCCTTTCCGCGGGCGCACATCCCTTTCCCCGCCCGGCCCGGAGGCAGACGCCATGAAAAAGAATTCTTTCCTCTTCCTTTCCCTCCTCTTCCCGGCCCTCTCCCTTTCCGCCCAGAGCACGCCCCCGCTGTTCCTGAACGTCACGGCATCCCGCCTTTCCCCGGCGGCCCTGGCCACGACGGCCCTGGCGGCAGGCGACCTGGACGGGGACGGAGACCTGGACCTGGTCGTGGGAAACGGATTCTTCAAACCGGAAACCAACCGGGTCTACATCAACGACGGGACGGGCCGCTTCTCCGACGAGACGGCGGCCAGGTTCCCGGGAAAGGCCGATTCCACTTTCGCCGTCGCCCTGGGCGACGTGGACGGCGACGGGGACCTGGACATCGTGGTCGGCAACCACGGCTACAACCGCCTCTACCTGAACAAAGGCAACGGTTATTTCCAGGACAAGTCCTCCACAAATATCAATCCTCTCTATTCGGCGAAGACCCAGGACGTGGCCTTGTTCGACGTGGACGGCGACAAGGACCTGGACCTGCTCGTCTTAAACGACCAGGCCCAGAACAGGCTTTACCTGAACGACGGCAAAGGAGTCTTCCGGGAGAACACGCCCAAGGCCCTCCCGGCGGAAAAGGACGCGGGGTGGGCCCTGGCAGTGGGGGACGTGGACGGCGACAAGGACCTGGATTTCGTCGTAGGCAAATGGGGGCCTGGAAAGGACGGCCAGAACCGGCTCTACCTGAACGACGGAAAAGGAATCTTCAAGGACGCTACCAAGGGGAGGATCCCCAAGGCCTCCCACAAGACCTTCTCCGTCGCCCTGGGGGACGTGGACGGCGACGGGGACCTGGACCTTCTCGCGGGAAACGGCCTCCAGGACAGGCTCTACCTGAACGACGGCAAGGGAACCTTCAAGGATGCCACCACTGGAAGGCTTCCAACGGATCTCCACGGCGCCGGGACGGTCCTGCTGGCCGACCTGGACGGGGACGGGGACCTGGACGCCTTCATCGGCAACTTCGACACCACGGGGGCCCAGAACCGGGTTTTCGTAAACGACGGCAAGGGATTCTTCCTGGACATCACTCTCGGCGGGATGCCCGTTGCGAACGACGGAACCCTGGCCGCGGCGGCGGCGGACTTCGACGGCGACGGCGACCCGGACCTTACGATCGGGAACTTCGACCCCGCCGGGAAGGGGATGAAGAACGAACTCTATGTCAACACGGTCCGCCAGACCCTGGCGCGGACCAAGGCCGTGATCGGCAAGAAGTTCTCCTTCCTCGTGACCTCACGCACCCCCGACGGCGGAGGGAATTCCAAGTTCCCAGTCATCCCTCTGCTGGGAGCGGGGTTGAAGAAACTCTCCATTCCCCCCTTCGGCCTCTTCCACCTGGATCCCGCCCTCATGCTGGGCCTCCCCATCATGGTGACCGATCCCGCCAAGGCCGGCGTGGTCTACACATTCAACGTGCCCTTGGACCACTACCTGAAAGGCCACACCCTCTACCTCCAGTCCTTTGTCCAAGGATGGGCGCCCAAGGGCAAAGCCTGGCGCTTCACCAACCTGGAACCCTTCAAAGTCCAATAACCCCTTCTCCGAACCCGATCATCCGCATTGGGCGCCACCTCCGGCGGGAGTCGGGTCCGGATCCAAAGGGGATGGGTCGAAAAACTGTGCCCTTTTCAAGAGGCGCGCAAGAATCAAAGGGTAAAACGTGCCCTACCCCCTCCGGGTTAGACCTTGAGGAAGAGATTTCGCTTGTACATCCAGAGGAGGACCAGGTACCAGCCCCCCACCCAGGCCAGGGCGTAGGCCAGGGAGGCGTAGACCGGGGGAAGCCAGGAGAGGAAGAGGTTCTGGAAGATCCAGGTCTTGAGGGCCTGGGGACGCCCGGCGCCGCCGGGGAGGTGGATGAGCACCAGCAGACGGCCCAATACGCCGCTCATGACGAAGACGGTGATGGCGTTCCGGCCGTAGACCACCAGCGGAAAGGTCCAGCTCTTTTTGCCCTGCACGTCGGAGAACCAGTAGAAGAGCCCGAGAGCGCAGAAGGCCTGGCCCGCCGTAAAGACGGCATACGAGCTGGTCCAGAGGTTCTTGTTGATCGGGAAGAACCAGTTCCAGACGTACCCCATGACCACGAGAAGGGCGCCCCGCACCATGAGCCGGGCCGTCCGCTCCACGGGGGAGTATTCCCGGAAGAACATCCGCCCGGCGCTCACCCCGAAAAGGGTCGTCACCAGGGCGGGAAAGGTGCTGAGGACCCCTTCCGGGTCCCAGGTCTTCGAGTAGGCCCAGAGGTGCCCCCCCAGCAGGAGCCTGTCCAGCCAGGCCGCCGGGTTGGCGTCCTTTCCCCCCGGGGCCCCGGCGCCCGGCGCTTGAACGAGGCCCATGAGCGCCCAGTACCCGAGCAGGATCCCCGCCGTGATCCAGGGGAGTTTCCTGTGGGGCACATACAGAAAGAGCAGGGAGGCGCCCAGGTAACAGAGGGCGATCCTCTGGAGAACACCGGGGATCCGGATATGGACGAGGTGGGGATGGAAGCCGAAATGGGGGGAGAAGGTGAAGAAGGGGAAACCGTTCAAGAAGAGCCCGAGAAGGAAGAGGATCACCGTCCTGCGGAAGATCCTGGGAAGGGCCTTGGAGCGGTCGTTCGCCTCGATCCTCTTGGTGAGGGAGAAGACCAGGGCCACGCCCACGATGAAGAGGAAGAAGGGAAAGATCAGGTCCGTCGGGGTCCAGCCGTTCCAGGAGGCGTGCTCCAGGGGCGGAAAGATATGGGACCAGGAGCCCGGGTTGTTCACCAGGATCATGGCGGCGATGGTGGCCCCCCGGAAGGCGTCCAGGGAGTAGAGCCTCTGCTTTTTCAAAGGCGCCGCCGGGCCGCTCAAGGCTCCACCTTCCAGCCCGTGTCCAGGACCGTCCCGTCCACCCACTTGATCACCGCCACCGGTTCACCTCCCACGTATTGAAGGGCCGGCCTCTCGGGGCGCCCCCCGCAGGCCGCCTCGGCCTCGGCCTGGATCTCTTCCAGGGATTTCAGAGGAAGATCGGATCCCCGCAAGGCCTCCAGGAGGTCCTCCCGCCGGGGGTTCACGGCCACCCCTCTCTCTGTGACCACCACGTCGATGAGTTCCCCCGGCCCCACCAGGGTCGTCACCCGGTCCACCACCACGGGGATCCGGTTTCTCATGGACGGCACGGCCAGGATGGTGCACCCGGCGAAGAGGCAGTTCTGCCACCCCCCGATTCCGTGCAGGATCCGCCCGTCCGAATGGGAGACCACGTTGCCGTCGAACCGGAGGTCCACCTCCGTGGCCCCCAGGACCGCCACGTCCACCATGGTGCAGAAGCTCCCCTTGGCGTGGAAGTCGTAGCTCGTAAACGGTGTGGTCATGACGTGCCTGGGATTCTCCGCCAGGGAGCGGACGGCCCGGGTGTCGAAGGTCTGCCCGTCCAGGAGGGCCCCCACGAGCCCCTCCTCCAGCATGGAGACCAGGACCTCCGTGGCCCCGCCCCGGGCGAAGGAGGCCCGGACGCCCTTCTCCCG
>JALUZX010000013.1 GCA_027011425.1 Planctomycetota bacterium | reverse complement strand
GTACCGGGCCGTCACCTGGTTTTTCCTCCAGGAAGGGGTGGATCCGGGGGATCCAGGCGAGGTGGCCCGGGCCTTGGAGAGCCTGGACCTCACCCTGGACGAGAATGGGAGGGTGCGGGTAGGGGACAAGGTTCTGGGCGAGGCGGAACTCCGGGACCCCAAAGTGGAGGAGGCCATCAAAGTCGTTGCCGATGCCCCCCAGGTGCGGCGCAAACTCCGGGCTCTCCAGAGGAAGGAGGCCGAAAAGGGTCCCCTCGTGGCGGAAGGACGGGACATGGGGAGCGTGGTCTTTCCCGACGGGGCCTTCAAGTTCTACCTGGACGCCTCCCCGGAGGTCCGGGCCCGAAGGCGGTGGGAGGACTTCCGCAGGCAGGGCAAGGAGATCTCCCGGGAGGAAGTTCGGGCCGGGCTGGAGGCCCGGGACAAGGCGGACCGGGAGCGGAAGGACGGGGCCCTGGTGCGCCCCTCCGATGCGGTCCTTCTGGACACCACGAATTTGTCCCTCCAGGAGGTGGTGGACCGGGTGGTGGAGCGGGTCAGGCAGGGCCTGGGAGGAAAGGGAGAAGATCAAGAGGATGCGGGGCTCCCCAAAGATCCCCTCCACGTGGTGCGCCCTCTCTATTTCATCGGCTGGTATCTCACCAAGTCCTTTCTTTCCACGTACTTGGATTTCAAAGTGGAGGGAGACTGGCACATCCCGAGCCGGGGCGGCGTCCTGCTTGTCTCCAACCACCAGAGCCACCTGGATCCGCCCATCCTGGGCTCCATCACCAGGCGGCCCGTCCACTTTATGGCCCGCCGGACCCTGACCCAGTCCCAGTTCATGCGCTTCGTCTTCTGGTTCTGCGGGATCGTGCCCGTGGAGCGGGACGGGAAGGACTTGAAGAGTTTCCGGGCGGCCCTGGCCCTTCTCCAAAGAGGGGAGGTGGTGGGCCTCTTTCCCGAGGGCACCCGGACCCACGACGGGAAGGTCCAGGCCTTCAAGCGGGGGAGCGAGCTTCTTGCCAGGAAAGCGGGGGTTCCCATCGTTCCCATCGGGATCGCCGGAGCCTTCCAGGTCTGGCCCCGCCACAGGAAACTGCCCAGGCGGGGGAACGTGCGGGTCCAGGTGGGGCGCCCCATCCCCCCGGAGGTTTTGGCCCGTCCCGACTTCGACCTGCGGGCGGAGGTGGTCCGCCTCGTGGAGGAAGGGGAGAAAAAGAGAAAGAAAGGGGCTTTCCAGGGATGACCGGGCTAGCCGGACCCCTTTCCAGGTGCTATCTTGGGCGCCCTTCATTCCCGTCGGCGTAGGCGGGAGATTTGTTTTTTTTCTTTTCATCTTTTTTGGTCGCCCCCCGTTGGGGGGCCGCGGGGACGTTCCCGCGGCGGAGGAATTGGTTCATGTCGGTCAAGGACAAGCTGAAAAAATTCGACATCGATCCCGAAGAGTTGCAACGCCAGGTCGACGAGGCCCTGGGTTCGGACGGCACGGCCCAGCTCGAGAAGGCCGCCGAGAGTTCGGTGGGGCGTTTCGAGCCGCACACCATCCTCAAGGGGAAGGTCGTGAGGGTCCTGGAAAACGACGTGGTCGTGGACGTGGGCTACAAGTCCGAGGGACTCATCCCCATCCAGGAATTCGAGAACCCCGAGGCCCTCAAGCCTGGCGACGAGTTCGACGTCCTGCTGCTCAGCATCGAGGACTCCGAGGGCTTCATCGTCCTCTCCAAGCGTGAGGCCGACAGGGCCCGCGTGGAGGAATACGTCTTCTCGCACTTCAATGAGGGCGACGACGTCAAGGGCATCGTGGCCCGCAAGATCAAGGGCGGCCTTCTCGTGCGCATCCCCGTCCCCGAGGACCTGGGGAACGTTCCTTTCCACGCCTTCCTCCCGGCCTCCCAGGTCAATATCCGCAGGAGCGGGGACGTTGCCGAGTGGATCGGCAAGGAGATCGAGGCCAGGATCATCAAGTTGGATCCGGAGCGCCGGAACATGGTCGTCTCCAGGCGGAAGCTCCTCGAAGAGGAGAGGGCCGCCAAGAAGGAGAAGCTCATGGCCGAGCTGGAAGAGGGCCAGATCCGCAAGGGCGTGGTGAAGAACATCGCCGATTTCGGCGTCTTCGTGGACCTGGGCGGCCTGGACGGGCTCCTGCACATCACCGACATGTCCTGGGGCCGGATCAACCATCCTTCCGAGATGGTGAAGATCGACGACGAGATCGAGGTGAAGGTCCTCCGGGTGGACAAGGAGAGGGAGAGGGTGGCCCTGGGCCTCAAGCAGAAGGCAGAGAGCCCCTGGGAGAAGATCGAGGAGAAATACCCCGTGGGCAGCAAGGTGCGGGGCACCGTGGTGAACATCATGAACTACGGCGCCTTCGTGAAGCTCGAGGACGGGGTGGAGGGCCTGGTCCACGTCTCCGAGATGTCCTGGACCCGCCGGGTGAACCACCCCAGCGAGGTGGTCCAGGTTGGCGACGAGGTGGAAGTGATGGTCCTGGACATCAACAAGGAGAAGCAGGAGATCAGCCTCGGCATGAAGCAGACCGAGGTGAATCCCTGGGACCTGGTGGAGGAGAAATACCCCGTCGGGACGGTGCTGCGCGGGCGCGTCCGGAACCTCACCAGCTACGGCTGTTTCGTGGAACTCGAGGAGGGCATCGACGGCCTGCTCCACATCTCCGACATGTCCTGGACCAAGAAGGTGACCCATCCCTCGGAGGTGGTGAAGAAGGGCGACCTGGTGGAGTGCGTGGTCCTGGCCGTGGACAAGGAGAAGCGGCGCATCTCTCTCGGTCTCAAGCAGCTTCAGCCCGATCCCTGGCAGGACGAGATTCCCGCCAAGTATCACATCGGCGACACCCTTCCAGGCAAAGTGACCAAGATCACCAACTTCGGCGTCTTCGTGGAACTGGAGGAGGACCTGGAAGGCCTCCTGCACGTGTCGGAACTCTCGGACCACAAGGTGGAGGATCCCGAGGAAGTGGTGAAGGTGGGCCAAAAGATCGAGGTCCGGATCATCAAGATCGACCCGGACGAGAGGAAGATCGGCCTCACCTTGATCTCCACGGACTTCGAAACGGGGGCGGAAGAGGAGCAGGGGAAGGTGGGGAAGGCCGAGGAGAAGAAGAAGGCCCTTCCCGAGAGGCGTCCCGTGGAGACCCTTCTGGGCTCCCAGCTCAAGGCCCACGCCGAGAGGCTCAAGGAGGTGGAACAGCAGGGTGGTTCCGCGGAGGAGGAATCTTCCGGGGAGGCCCACCAGGCGGAGGCTCCTTCCCAGGCCGGCGAAGAGGCGGCCGGTCCCGCCCGGGAGGAGGCCTCCGGGGAGGCCGCCCCGGAAAAGGCGGAGGATTCCGCTCCCCAGGCTTCTTCCGAGGAGCAGAGACCTTCCGGCGAAACTCCCACCTCCGGCGGGGAGGAGCAGGAGCAGGAAAAGAAGGAAGGCGAGTGATCCGGGGAGGCGGAACCAAGCCATGAGAAGTCCGAGGGCCCCGCGTTTCCGGTCCAGGCGGCGCGGGGCCCTCTTCTTTTGGGCTCTTCCCCCACTTCTTTTTTTGGGCTCTTGCGGCGGTCCCTCCGGGGAGGGAGGCCCGGCTGCTCCCGGGGCAGGGCCCATCGTGATCTCCCGGAAGAATTCCCCCCAGGTGGATCCCCTGGTGGCCTCCTGGTGGACCAGCTTCTTCCGCCAATGCCAGGAGGCGGTCCGGGGGAAGGACCCGGACCACCTGGCGTCCCTCTTGAAATCGGTGGAGGGAAAAAATCCTCCCTCCTGGGCGGCCGATTCCCTGGCCCGGTTTCAGGCCCTGCTGAGAGGCATGAAGCTCGTGAAGGAGGGAAAGGTCCGGGCCCGCTTCGCTTTGGGGCACAGGGATTTCAAGGAGGGGGACCTCGTCTTCTTCGGCCTCAGGCTGGAAAACCACGAAGACGGCCCCCTGGCCCTTCCCGCGCCGGGCACCAAGGGGATCCTCCAGGCCAGACTCCGGGTCCTGGACTACGGAGTCTTCGGGGAGATGTGGGAGTCCAAGCGCCCTTTGAACCTTCCCCTGGACAAGCCCGTCGCCCTTGGGCCGGGGGAGGCGAAGTTCGAGGGGTTCCAGCCCTTTCACGCCTCCCTTCCCCGGGGGGCGGTCATGCGGGTGGTCCTCTTCCAAGGGAACCTCCTCCTTGGCTCGATCCTGGTGAAGGGCGAACTCCTCCCCCTCAAGTCCCTTCCCGCCCAGCCCACGGAGCTGCGGGTCTTCCCAAAGGGCTTCGAGCCCATCGCCCGAAAACCCTTCCTGACCTTGAAGAGGGCCCTTGAGCTTGGAGACCCAAGGCACTTCCCCCATATCTTCCTCTCTGCCGTATTCATGCCTCCCGCCCTGAAGGGGAAGGCCAGGACCCTTCTCCAAGGCGCCGCCCGAAAACACCAGGAAGGGGACCTGGGCCGGGTGGTCCGGGCCGCCCTGAAGATGCTGGCGGAACCCAGGTAGACGCTTAGGGCCTTGAAGGCCCGAAAGGCCGGAAAATTCCCCGGAAAGCCCGAAAAAGAGCAATTTCCGGCCTTCCAGCCCTTCCCTTCCATGGTGCTCCCTCCCTTGGGAGGGGGCGGCGCGGCGAGGGGAGGAGGCGGGGCAGGCCCCAG
>JALUZX010000012.1 GCA_027011425.1 Planctomycetota bacterium | reverse complement strand
CCCCTCGGCCAGGTCCATGAGGAGAGGCTCCGCCCCTTTGTCCCCCGAGCCCCCCGCGGGGACCAGGCGCACTTCCACCCTGGGAGCCCGGGCGTCCAGCCCTTGAAGCCCGGGCTCCTCGTAGGTGAAGGTCAGGATGAGCCGGCCCTTTTCATACGTTTGCCGGAACTCCAGCTTCAAGGGTTCCCCGGGGCCGGAGCCCTCCAGGGCGCCTTTCACCTTCTGGAGGGGAATCCCGTAGGGCTTCACCACGTGGGCTCCGGGAAAACGCACCACAGGCGGCCCCAGGTCCACGGGCTGGTATCGGAAGTCGGGAACCCGGGGAACAGTCTTTCCCGAGAGGAGGGCCAGGAGCGGCTTGTCCCGCCGGGCGCCCTTGTAGGAAGCCAGGGCCCCCCCCGACATGGCCTCCACCAGCTTTCCGATGGCCCGGGCCCGCTCCTTCAGCTCTTTGCGGTCCCCCAATTCCCGCCACCGTGCCATCACCCTGGGAAGGAAGAGCCCCCCAAGCACCAGGAGCAGGCTCACCAGCACGGCGGCCCTTCTAAGGGCGGCCCTTTTCCGGAAGAACCGGGAGTTCAAGCGGTAGGCCCCCACCAAGGCCCCGAGGAAGACCAGGGGGAAAAGAAGGACCTTCAAGAGCCCCAGGATTTTCTCCCAGAGTCCGGGCCCGGTCTCGGTCCTGCCCATGAGAACCACGCCCGGGTCCAGGAAAACCCTCCCCCAGCCCCGGGTGTCGTTGAAGGGCTCGTGCTTGCCCGTCCATACCAGGTAGCTGTATTTCTTCTCCGGCGGATCGTGGTCCCCCAGGGCCAGGTTGAAGCCCAGAACCCCCGTTCCGGGCTTCAAGCCCCTGAAATTGTGAAAGGGGAAGCGAGCCTCGAAGGCATACCCGCCGGGCAACATCTGGAAGGCCACCTCCACGCCGGTCCACCCCATGTCCACGAGCCGGACCACATGCTTGCCCGGAGGGCCCTCCCGGCGGACCACGCCCCAGGGGCGGGAAGGATAGGCGGGGAGAAGGAAGATCTGGTAGTCGTCCTCGTCCAGGGGACAAGGCTTCCCCTTCGGGGCCCCGGCGTCGTCCTGGAGGTCCGTATCGAGAAAGATCTCCACGGCGTCCCCCATCCAGCAGTAGGCCCCATCGGGAGGAGGCGCCACTTTCTGGTCCACGATCCTCCCGGCCAGGTAGAAGTCCGTCTCGTCCCAGGCCAGGAAGATCTCTCCCGAAAGATCCTCGGAAGGACCCTCCCAGCGGTTCGCCGTGGGATCCCCGTCTCTCAAGTCCAACTGGAAACGGTCCCTCAATTTGATGGAAGGGTAACCGGCCCACTCCCGGAGAGATCCATCCACCTTGACGGGGGTGGTCCGCCGCCGGGCCTTCACTGTAGGAAGGGGTCTTTGGGAGGGCTTCCCTGTGCCTTTCTGTGGGAAAAGGGCTCCCCCCAGGGCGAGAAGAAAAAAGGCCGAAAAGAAAGCTCTTTTGGCCAATCCCAGAACCTCCGAGAAAATAAAGAATTAGGACCCCAACAAGGGACCCGGAAGAAGAAAGATGGCCGAAAGATACCCCCTTTCGGCCAAAAAAGAAACGCCCCCCTCCAACGCCCCTCCTCCCAGCTCCCTCCGGGACGGGGCGTGAAAAAAGCGGGGAGGAGGCCGATCCGGCCTCCTCCCCGCTGATTGGGCCTGATTTCCTGGAGGTGGCTCAGCGCTGCCGGGAACGGGGCCTGCGGCGATCCTCCTTTTCCCGCCGGCCGCCGCCCCTTCCGTCCCGGTGATCGCGGCGCTCGCTCCGCTCCTCCCGGCCTTCATCCCGCTGCGGGGCGGGGCCACCTTCCTCTCCGTTCTCTTCGCTCTCCACGGCCTTGATGCTGAGCTTGATCTTGCCCTGCTCGTCCACGTCGATGACCTTGGCCTTCACCTTGTCGCCGATCCGGACCACGTCGGTCACCCTCTTCACGAAATCGTCGGAGAGTTCCGAAACGTGACAAAGACCTTCCTGGCCGGGGAGGATCTCGATGAAGGCGCCGAACTCCTTGACGGAGACCACCTTCCCCTCGTAGACCGTTCCGATCTCCACCTCGGCCGTCATGTCCTCCAGGATCTTCTTGCACCGGTCCACCGAGGCCGTGTCGGGACCCGAGACCGTGACGGTCCCGTCGTCCTCCACCTCGATGTTGGTGCCCGTCTCCTCCTGGAGGCGGCGGATGTTCTTCCCTCCCGGGCCGATGATGAGACCGATCTTCTCGGGATTGACCTGGATCCTCTCCAGCTTGGGTGCGTAAGGAGAGATCTGGTTCCTGGGAGCGCGCAGGGCCGTGAGCATCTTGCGCAGGATGAAGATCCGCCCCACCCGGGCCTGCTCCAGGGCTTTCCGGAGGATCTCCCGGGTCAGCCCCTTGCACTTGATGTCCATCTGCAGGGCGTTGATTCCCTTCTGGGTGCCGGCCACCTTGAAATCCATGTCCCCGCTGTGGTCCTCGGAGCCCAGGATGTCCGTCAGGATCGCCACCTGGTCTCCTTCCATCACGAGCCCCATGGCGATCCCCGCCACGGGGTTCTTCAAGGGAACGCCGGCGTCCATGAGGGCCAGGCAACCGCCGCAGACAGAGGCCATGGAAGAGGAACCGTTGCTCTCCAGGATGTCGGAAACCACCCTCACCGTATAGGGGAAGGAGTCCTCCGAGGGGAGGACGGGCTCCAGGGCCCGCTCGGCCAGGGCTCCGTGCCCGATCTCGCGGCGCGAGACGCCCCGGATGGGCTTCACCTCTCCCACGCAGAAGGGCGGAAAGTTGTAGTGGAGCAGGAACCGCTTGCGGTACTCGGGAAAGAGACCGTCGATGATCTGCTGGTCCCCCACGGTTCCCAGGGTGGTGGTGACCAGGGCCTGGGTCTCTCCCCGGGTGAAGAGGGCCGAGCCGTGGACCCTGGGGAGAAACCCGATCTCGATGGAGATCGGCCGGATCTCGTCCCAGCGCCTTCCGTCCATCCGCTTCCCCGAAAGGATGATCTCCCTCTCCACGACCCTGGAAAGGTCCTCGAAGTAGGAGGAGATCCGCTTCTCCCGGAGCTTCCGGTCCGCAGGATCTGCGCTCTCGTCCAGGGCGAACCTGGCCTTGGCCTCCTCCTTCACCTGGGAGACGGCGCTCTTGCGGGCCAGCTTGCCCTCCGTTCTCAGGGCTTCCCGGATCTTCTCCTTGAATTCCGCCTCCAGGGCCGATTTCAGATCCTGGTCCACCTCGACGGGAGGAACATCCCTCTTGGGTTTCCCCGCCTTTTCCCGGAGTTCGGCCACGGCCTCGGCCACGATCCTGCACGTCTCCTGGGCCTTCTCCAGGGCCTGGAGCATGGTTTCCTCGGGCACCGAATCAGCGCCCGCTTCGACCATGACGATGTTCTCCCGCGAGCCGGCCACGGTGAGATTCAGCTTGTTCTCCGGCGATTTCAGCTCGGAATAGGTCGGATTGACCAGGATCTTTCCGTCCCGGAGTCCGATCCTGCAGGAGCCCAGAGGCCCCTCGAAAGGGATGGAACTCACCTCGATGGCCGCGAAAGCCGCCGTCATGGCCAGCCAGTCCGGCTCGTTCTCCTGGTCCGTGGCCAGGACTTCCGACATGACCTGAACCTCTTCCTGGTAATTCTCGGGGAAGAGGGGACGGATGGAGCGGTCGATGAGCCGCATAGTGAGGATCTCGCCCGACGTGGGGCGTCCCTCCCTCTTGAAAAAACCGCCGGGGATCTTCCCGGCGGCGTAGGTCCTTTCCCTGTAGTCCACGGTGAGCGGGAAGAATCCCAGGTCCTCCCGGCCCTTGGCCGACTGGGCCGTGGCGAGGACCACCGTTTCTCCGTAGGTCGCCACGACGGCGCCGTCGGCCTGCTTGGCCATTCTGCCGGTTTCCAGGACGAGCGTCCTTCCGGCGATCTGTCTTTCTACTCTTACCGGTTCCACTGTTTTCTTTTTCTCCTTACCACTGCACAATTACCAACATATTCGCGAAGACGCGTTTCGTCTCCGCCATTCTTCCCCAGGCGCCCCCCGACCCCACATGGGTCCCCAGGGGACTGTTTTCCTCTTGTCTTGGTCTCCGCCCGCCGGCCGGACCTCGGACACCCGGCGTCTTCCCGGCGGCGCCGCCCAACCCCTCTTCAGGAAAAGCCTTTTCCTCCGCCCGGGCTCCGGCCCTCGCAGACCCCGCCCGGTCCGGTCCGGCAAAGGCGCTCAACGCTTCAGCTCGAGGCGCTCCTTGAGGCGGACGTACCTGTCGTAATCCTTTTTCTCCAGGTAGCGGAGCAGAGTATTCCTGCGCCCCACTTTCATCAGGAGACCGCGCCGGGAGGCGAAATCCTTCTTGTGCACCTTCAGGTGTTCCGTCAGGTGCCGGATGTCCCACGTAAGAAGAGCGACTTGCACCTCCGGCGAGCCGCTGTCGTTTTCGTGGATCTGGAATCGGCGGATGATCTCTGCCTTGACTTCTGGGTCCATCATCTGGTCTTTCCTACGCCCTGTGGTTGCGTCGTTTCTCTCTCCCCGGCCCCCCGGAAACAGGGATTCCAGAAAAAGCGCGGGGATCCCCGCCGGGGCCATTCCCCGGCGGGGATC
>JALUZX010000011.1 GCA_027011425.1 Planctomycetota bacterium | reverse complement strand
TTCCTCCCGTTCCCCCTTCTCTTCCCTTTCGCCCCTTTCCCCTTCCTCTTCCTCCCGGCCCTCCTCCCGGCGCCTCCTCAGCTCCCTCTTCTCTTCCACCTTCCCGGTGTTCCCGTTCACCTCCACCAGAAAGATCTTTCCTTCATTCATCAAGAACACCTGGTAGACCACCTTGAAGCCGCCCCCCTTCTTCTTCTCCACCTCCGCTTCGGCCTTGATCACCGTCCCGGGAACGGCCCGAACCGCCCGGATCACCCCTTCCACCAGGGTGTAACGAGCCTGCTCCAGGGCCTTCAGACGGGGATTCTTCTCCTGGGCGGGGCCGGGAACGCTTCCGGCGCCCATCAAGAGAAGAGTGGAAAGAACCACGATGAACCTGGCGCGCATGGCACACCTCCTGCCGCTTGGGTCCCATCTCCCGCCTCCCCTTCCCGCCTCCCCGGAGACCGCCGGGAAGACAGGATCCAGGATCCGCCTCCGGAAGGAAAGCGCACCTTTCAATTCCCTGAAAAATGTCTTTTCACGGGGCGGGCGGAACGACCCGGGAAGCAAGGGGTCGTAAAGCCCAGGTGATCAACAGGAGCGCAAACCCGGCAGCGGTGATGGAGGGGCCCAGGGGGTGGTCCGTGGAAAGCGAGAAGGCCCAGCCCCCCAGGGTGGAGGCCAGCCCGAAGACCACGGAAAGGATCATGAAACTCCGCATGGAGGGACTCAGGCCCCGGGCGGCCGGGGGAGGAAGGGCGAAGTAGGAGAAGACCACCAGGGGCCCCACGGTCACGACCCCGGCGGCGACGGCCAGGCCCGCCAGAAGGAGGACCAGGCCCTCCCACACGTGAGGCCGTATTCCAGAGGCCTTGGCCGCCTCCCTGTCGAAGAGGACCAGGAGGATCCTTCCCCGGAAGAGGTGGAGAGTCCCGAAGGTGAAAAGGGTCAGGACCAGCAGGAGGAGAAGGTCCGCCTGGGAGATGGAAAGGATCTCCCCCCGCACCATGGAATCCACGAAGGCCCTCCCGAAGGGCGTGTTCTGCAGAAGAAGGATGGTCGCCGCCAGGGAGACCGCGTAGGCCGCCGCCGTCCGGCTCTCGGGGGAGCCTCTCCGGGAGCGTTCCATGCGGGTGAGGATCCCCAGCACCAGGAGGACCGCCCAAAAGGCGAAAACCGTGTGGAGAGCGAAAGAGGGATGGAGATGGTCGCCGGACTTCACCACCCCCCAGCCGACCACCCCGTACCACCAGGGGAGAAGAACCAGGTCCAACGAAATCCCTGCGGCCGCCGCCTGGGGAAGGGCGAGCCCAAGGAATACGTTTCGCCGCAGATAAAGAAGCGCTCCCACCATGGAGCACAGGAAGGCGGCCAGGAGGGACCCCAGGAAGGCGTCCAGGTAGAGGTCCCCGAGGAGGGCGAAGCTACCCTGCACGGCTCTCCTCCTTCCCGGCCGGGTGGACTCCGCCCTTGTTCACCACCAGGACCCGGGAGGCCCTGTGCCGGACCTGTTCTTCCAGGTGGGTGACGAAGACCAGGGCCAGGCGATGCTCCTCGTAAAGCCTCACCAGGAACCCCAGGACCCGCTCCGACGCCTCCGGGTCCAGGCCGGCCGTGGGTTCGTCCAGGACCAGGAGGGGAGCCCCCACGGCCAGGGCCCTTGCGATGAGCACCCTCTGCCTCTGGCCCCCGGAAAGGGCCCCGAAGGGCTTGGGCCCGATCCCCCGGAGCCCCACCTCGGCGAGACAGCGCTCCACCTCCCCGGCCGGCGTCCCGGCCCGGCCCCAGGGCTTCAGCCGGGCCTGAAGCCCCCCTTCCACCACCTCGGCCGCCGTAAAGGGGAAGAGCGGGTCCAGGGATTCCCGCTGGGGCACGTAGCCCGACGGAGGCGGCCCGCCCCTCTCCTCCCTGGGAAAGAGGATCCTTCCCTCCATGGGAGCCAGAAGGCCCAGGACCCCCCGCACAAGAGTGGTCTTTCCCGCCCCGTTGGGGCCCAGGATCACCAGGAATTCCCCCGCTCGGATCTCCAGGTCCACGCCGGAGAGGACGGGCCTCCCCTGGTATCCAAGGGACACACCTTCCATCCGGAGAAGCGTCTCTCCCGTGGAACTCATCCCTTCCCCTCCCCCGCCTTCTTCACGCCCGGCGCCTTTGGCGGTTCCGGGGGGAGCCCAACGGCCTTCCGCAGGCTCTTCAGGATGTAGTCCATCAGGTCGAACCAGGTCTTCCCGGCGCCGTTCCAGCCGGCCGTATTTGGAAGGGTCACCACCACCGCCCCGGTCTTCCGGGCCAGCCAGCAGGGGATCTTTTCGCTGTAATAGGGCTCCCGGATGATCACCTTCACCTTTTCACGCTTCATGGTCTCCAGGAGTTCCGCCAGGTGGGAAGGGGTGGGCTCGATGCCGGGTTTCGGCTCGATGGTCCCGGCCACTCGGATCCCGAAGCGCCGGGCGAAGTAGGTCCAGGAGAGATGATACGTCACCACAGCCAGGCCCTTCAGGTCCCGGGCCATGCGGAACCACTCCTTCTCCTTTACTTCGAAGCGTTTCATGAGGGCCGCCAGGCGCTTCTCGTAGAAGGCCTTCCCGGCCGGGTCCACTCTGCAAAGACCGGAACAGATGTTCCGCGCCACGATCCGCATGTTTTCCGGGTCCAGGTTGTAATGGGGATTCCCCATGGGATGGAGGTCCCCGGCCTGCTCCCGGCTGAGGCTCCTGGGCGCCTCAACGGGACGGATCCCTGCGGAACAGTTGACGAAACCGATCCCGCCGGGGCGCACCTTCTTGTTGCGGCAGGCGTAGATCAGGGGCGGCACCCAGGCGTGCTCCGCGTCCAGGCCGAGTTCGAGGAAGAGATCGGCCCGGCTGATCCTGAGAAGAAAGGTCGGCCGGGCCGGCACGGCGTGCAGGTCCTGACCGCCCCTGGCGAGGGCGCGGACCTGGACTCTGTCTCCGCCGATCTCCCTGGCCAGAAAGGCCAAATCCGGCACGGTCGCGACGACCCGGACCTTTCCGTATGCCCGCCCGGGCAGGCCCGCCGTGAGAAGAACCGGGAGAAACGCCAGGACGAGGAAACCTTTTTTCGAATCCATCCCTCCCCTCCTTCCTACCAATCCATCCCGTGGGCGTGGGTCCCGATCACGAAGACCCATTGCAGGTAGACCACGTGGGAGTCCTCGCCGCCCTCTATGTTACGGTAACTGTAATGGAGCCTGAGGCGGTTGAAATGGCTGAGGTCCCAGGTGATCCCCGCCGAGTAATCCGCCCGGCCGAGCCTGGACCTTCCCGGGACCTGGTGGCGGTCGTACATCACGTAGGCGGACCAGTGCTGGTTCCACTTGTAGAGAAGGTAGCTGTAGCCCCCCAGGGCGTGGTCCCTGTAGACCCGGCCGGGATTCCACCGGCTGTCCAGGTAGTGGGCCCGGGAGCGGAGGATCTCCGTCCCCCAGACCAGGCTGGACCCGCCCGTGGCCTCGAGCCATTTCAGGGTGATGTCCACGCCGTTGGTGAGGCGGTTCTCCAGGTCGTAGCCCCTCCAGGTCCCGGGCACGGTCTCCCGGAACACCTCCTGCTCCCCCTGGTAGAGAGCGCTGGTCCCGACCTGCAGGGTCCAGGCGTCGGAGAGTTCGGTGTAGACCGTCACCCTCCCCGCGCAGGCGAAATCCCGGAATCCCCTGTAGCCGGTGGACCGTGACGTATCCTCGTCGTTTTCCACGGCGTCCACGGCGTGGCTGTGGCCCTGGGTCTCGTTGAACATCCCAAGGGACCACCGGAGGGGGATGTCTTCGGTGAGCCCGAACCACTGGTGGAGTTCGGCCCCGGTCCCGATGTTGGCGCCGCCGAGGAAATCCTCCAGGACCGGCGGCCTCTCCGTGAAGGGCAGGTCGTGGTCGTGGACCTGGTTGATCTTCCCGAAGTCCGTCAGGAACTTGCCCGCTTTGAGGCGGAGGTTCCAGTCGTCGGGGCCCACGTAGAGGTTCCCCGCCGCCTCGGGCAACTCCACGTGCTCCCCCATGTGGCTCTCGATTACCGCATAGGCCCAGCCGTAGGGATCGATGAAACTCGAGATCCCGAGTTCGGCCGAGCGCAGGTGGAACTTGTTCCACTCGTCCCCCGAATCGTGGCGCGAATTGAAGGCGAACAGCGAATCCGCCGTGAACCCGATGGCCGGGTTGAAGGTATTGGAAAATCCCGTCGTTTGCCCGAGCCTTCCAAGAAGGCCGAAGCCCGCTCCGCCGGAACTCTCCGCGGCCGCCCTGCCCGGGCCCGGGGCCGCCTGGTCCCCGCCGGCCCCCCTTTCCATCCCGGCCTTCAGCTCCTGGATCTCCCGGCGGAGTTCCCGGATCTGCCTCTCCAGGTCCCGGCCGGACTCCTTCTTCCCCCCTCCTTCCTGGGCCCGCGCGGAGCCGCAGGCCGTCCATCCCAGGCAAAGCAGGCCCGGGAAAACCCCTGCTACAAGGGCGTTCTTCCACTTGTTCATAGTCTATCCTCCCATCCGGAATACACCGATCCTTACACCCTACGAGGAGACCCCGCCCGCAAGAGACGAGTCTCCGCCTGTGGGTCAGAAGGAGGGAGGAGCGCGGGAGGGGAGGCGGTAGAGAGGCGCCCTCTCGGGGGGAGAA
>JALUZX010000010.1 GCA_027011425.1 Planctomycetota bacterium | reverse complement strand
GGCCAGTCCCCGGGCCGAGAAGAAGGGCTTTCCTTTCCTGGTGAGAAAGAGGGAGGCCCGGGCCGGCGGGGCCTGGGTTCCGAGAGAGGCGGCCGAAGCCCCCGGGACCGCCTCCTTCCATTCCCCCCGGTCCCAGAACTCCACCCGGGCCAGGTGGGGCCGCTTCCGGGCGGGAATCCCCAGGGCCCGAAGGGCCCCGGCGAGGAAGATCGCCTTCTCCCGCGGAAGGGCCCGCCGCGAGACCAGGACCTGGCCCGGGTTCATGTAGGGTCCGAAACGGCCGCGGGCGTAACCTTTCAGGTTCTTCCCGGTCCACTCCAGGAGGCTCTTGACCACCGCCGCGGGCTCGCCCCCGAGCAAGGAGGAAAACTCCTTTCCCAAGAGCCCCCGCCAGGGACCGAGGTTCTCCAGGTCGATCCTTCCGTTCAGGACCCAGGAGTAGAATACATTTTCAGGGATTTCCTTGCGGCGGGTCTTCGCCGCCCACCGCACCTGGTCCAGAAAACCCCCCGGGGTCATCTCCACCCGGTCCAGGTGGGCCGTGCGTTTCAGAAATTCCAGCCCCAGGGGGAGAAGGTCCCTCCCCAGGGCCTTCAAGCCCGCCGCCACACCGGGCCAGTTCGCCCGGGCGTCGGCGAGAATTCCCCTCAGTTCCTTGGCGCCGGAAAACCCCTCCAGGAGCTTCTCCAGGGCCGGGTCCTTGCCTTTCTCGTAGAGATCCAGGGGGGGAGGCGGCGCCTGGCGGGGGTTGAAGCGAAGATTGCCGGGAGCACCCCTGGTGGGAAGGTCCCGGGCGTACCGGTCCGCTTCCGCCGGGGTGGGATAGCGAAGCCAGAAGGCCGAAGGCGGCACGGCCCCTTCCCGGAGGCGAAGCTCGGCGACGGTTGTCTTCCCGGGCTTCAGGGTCACCACCCGGTAGGCCCTCTCCCCGCCCTTTCCGGCGGAGAGGAAGAAATCCCCAAGCCCCAGGACCACCCGGGCTTTCCCGTCCGGGCCCGTCCGCCTGGAGGTAAGGGCCCTCAAGCCCCCGAAGTTGAAGACGGAAGCCGCGAAGGGACACGCCGGGACGGGGCGCCCCATCCCGTCCAGGACCCGGACCTCCAGGACGCCCGTGGCCGTGTAGACCGGCGTGGAGTTGATCAGGGCCGCGTCGGGAAGGATCTTGTAGACCCGGTCCCCGGGGTCGAACTCTTCCGGGGAGCCGTACATGACGCTCACCACCAGGCCCGCCCGGCGCGCCGGCCCCCGGAACCAGGTCCGGTCCAGGGGCGTGTCCTCGCACCCGCCGAGGTAGTGCCAGGCCCCGTCCACCCAGACCTCCACCCAGGCGTGGTTGTTGTCGTAGACCACCCACCAAGGGGTGGAACAGGGCCGGGCTGGAATGCCTGCGGCCCGCAATGCAGCCAGGGTCACCTCCATCAATTCCTCGCAGCGGCCGTACCCGGACTTCAGGGCGTCCAGGGGGGTCTGGTCGCGCCATTCGGTCTGGACGAACTTCATCCGCCGGGCGCACCACCTGTTGGCGGCCCGCACGGCGTCCCGCATCTCCACGCATCCCTCCAGGAGTTTCTTCATCTCCCCAAAGAAGAAGGGTCTCCAGCGCTGGAAGGCCTCCTGGGCGAACCGGTGGGGCAGGACGTAGTGGAGGAAAAGGGGAAACGGGACCCTCTTCCCCCATGGAAAGGCCTCCCTGGCCCGGAAGGCCAGGTCCAGGTTCTCCCTCAAGGAAGAAGCGTCCAGGGAGGCCAGGTCGGCAACGGGCATATAGGCCACTAGGAACCGGCCCGCCCGGAGCTTCTCGCCGGTGAGTTCCGAAAGAAAGGCCTCGATCTCACCGGCGTTCCCTCCGGCCCTCTCCAGAGCGGCCTGGACTTTCTTCTCCAGGCCGGGGGGGGCGGCCGGGGCGCCGGCCCGGAGCGGGAGAAGAACGAGCGAGAAGACGAAGACAGAGGATCTCAGGTTTCCTTTCATCCCCCCATCATATCCTTCGACCCCGGCCGGCGGCCACGACGGGAAGAACGTTGGGCCTTCCGCAGATTCCATGGGGCGGGGAAGCGGGAGAACGGGGCGGAGGGGGCGAAACCGGGGTTGTCCTACTTCGATTCCATCTCGTCCGGGTCCAGGAGCCGGCAGGACCAGACGCCCCGCCCCTGGGTTGCGGCCACGATCCGCTTGCGGGACACATCGACCCTGAGGTCGACGACGGGCGTATTCGGGAGGTTGACCCCCAGGCGGTTCCAGCGCCTTCCCAGGTCCAGGGTCCGCCAGACCCCCCGGTCCGTGCCCAGGTAGACCACGGGCGGGTCCACCCGCTCGTCCAGGGCCGCGCAGTGGGCGGGCACGTCGGGGAGGATTCCCGTCAGGTCGTACCAGCGCTTCCCGGCGTCCGGAGAGTAGATGAGTTTCGGTCCACCGAACCAGGCTCGGGCGAAGAAAACGTGCCGGGGATCCCTGGAACTCACGGCGAAAGGATGGGTGATCCTGGGCCAGGTGGGGATTCCCGCCTTCCGGAGGCGCCAGGTCTTTCCCCCGTCGGAAGTCACCTGGATTCTCCCGTCGTTGGTGGCTGCGTAGATGTAATTCGGGTCGCCCGGCGCGAAGGCCAGGGCCTGGACGGCGCCGGAACCTCCCGTCAGGTCCGGGCTGATGGGTGTCCACCCCGAACCGTAGGCCCTGGACAGGTAGACCCGCTCCGTGCCGTAGATCATCCGGGCGGGGTTCTTGGGATCGACGGCGAAGGGCGGAAGGAAACAGTTCCTTCCATGGATTCCCGAACCGATCCAACGAAAATATCCTCCATTGACGGACCGGTAGAGACGCCCCGTGCCCTGATACTCGGCGAAGGCCGTCCTGCCGTCGGGAGTGATCCCCGTGCATCCTCCGTCTCCGCCCAGGACCCGGCGCCAGCTTTTCCCCGAAAGCCTGAAGCAGGTCCCGTTGTCCTGGAGGCCGGCGTAGATTCCCGCCGCCTTGGAGGGATGAAGGGAGATCCCGGCGTAGCACTGGACCACGCCCAGGTCGCCGTTGATGGAGGACCAGGAATCGCCGTTGTTCGCCGAGCGGAAGACGCCCCCGTCGCAGCCCACGACCAGGCGTCCCGCCGCGTCCCAGGCGAAGGCGTGGTTGTCCACGTGGGGCGCCGTCCGGGTCCTCCAGCCCGCGCCGGCGTTGGAAGAACGCCGGATGGAGAACCCCCCGAAGAAGACCAGGTCCGGGTTCCTGGGACTCACAGTGGCGACGCAGAGATACCAGCCGTAGGTGGCCTGCATGCTGCCCGGGTGGATGGAGACCCACCTTTTTCCGTAGTCGTCGGTGCGCCATCCCCCCAGGGTGGAGCCGCCCCTTCCCGTGGAGGAACAGGCCCGGGCGACCAGGGCGTAGACCCGCCCCGGCCTGGAAGGCGCCACGGCCAGGGCGATCCGACCCACGCCGTATGCGGGGAGCCCTCCCCCGAGCTTGACGAAGGAGGCGCCCCCGTCGGTGGATCGATACACGCCGTTGCGGGAATTCCCGAAGATACGCCCTATTGCTACGTATACCGTCCTTGGATCCGCCGGGTCGAGCCGGACATCGAAGGCCGAGAGAGTGGACGGAAGACCGTTCTTGAGCTGCACGAAGGTCCGGCCCCCGTCGGTGGACTTGAACAGGCCCAGCGGGCCCCTGGCGCCCTTGTGGCCCCGGGCCGCCACCAGGGCCGGGAATCCCCCGGCCGCCGCCAGGGAGACGTAGAGGACCTTGGGATTCTTCGGGTCCACGGCGATCCCGGAGATGCATCTCCCCGCGAAAGTCTCCCCGGCAAGAACCTCCCAGTGGTCCCCCCCGTCGGCGGACTTGTAGAGGCCCAGGCCGTAGCGGGAGTGGTTGGCGAAGTTCGGCTCCCCGCTCCCGGCGTAGATCACCTTTTCGTTCGTGGGGTCCAGGGCCAGGGCGCCTATGGCGGTGGTGGGAAGCCGGTCCGTGAGCGGGGTCCAACGGCGCCCCCCGTCCCTGGTCCGCCACACCCCGCCGTCGGCCCCGGCCGCGTAGAGGAGGTTGGGGTCCTTGGGGCTGGCCGCCAGGGCCGAGACCCTCCCCGTGTAGGGCCCGTTCGTGATGGGGGCGGGCCCCAATTCCCGCCAGCGGACCTGGGCGAAAAGCGGGGAAAGGCAAAAGAAAAGAACCGCGGCCGCTTCTTTCATCGCTTTCCTCCCTTCACCTCGAACAAGAGGCTGGAAACCCAGGTGATGGGTTCTTCCAAGGAGGAGACATCCACCCGGCAGACCGTAATGAGCCAGGAACCGGCGCCTTCCAGGCGGAAGCAGGCGCCTCCCTCGGGGCCTGTCTTCAAAAGAATCGGGTTCCCCCATCCCCGGCACTCCCCTTCCACCCTGATCTCCGCTCCCGCCAGGGGATCGCCCCGGAAAACCGTCTGGATGGGACAATCGTCGCCGGGGCGCAACCCGGCCGGGTCGGCGAGGGGAACGATCTCCAGGGGAAGGCCCGCCTCGGCCGTGACCGAGGAGGGGGCCGCCCGGGAAGCCCCCTCCGGAGAAGGGGAAACCTCGAGGAGAGTCTTGGCGCAATAGACGACTTTGCCCCGGACCCCGGAAACAGCCGCGGGTCGGCTGAGAAGCCCCAGCAAGAC
>JALUZX010000009.1 GCA_027011425.1 Planctomycetota bacterium | reverse complement strand
CGATCAAGGCGTAGATGATCCGGGGATCCTTTGGGAAGAGAGAGAAGCCGATCCGTCCCATCTTCACCGTGGGAAGGCCGGCCGTGACCTTCCTCCAGGTCTCCCCACCGTCCCAGGAGGCCCAGATGCCGCTTCCAGGCCCCCACCGCCTGGCGGGATGGTTGCCGTCGAATTCGTCTCTCCGCCTTTCATAGGTGGCGGCCAGGATATGGTCCGGGTTGGAGGGATCGATCACCACGTCCACGGCCCCGGTGTTCTCGTCCAAGTAGAGAACCAGTTCCCAGGTCTTTCCCCCGTCCCGGGTCCGGTAGAGACCCCGTTCCGGATTGGGACCCCAGAGGCGGCCCAGGGCGGCCGCGAAGACCGTGTCCGGGTCCCTGGGATGGATCGCGATTGCGCCGATCTGGAAGGACTTCTCCAGGCCGGCGTGCTTCCAGGTCCTTCCCCCGTCGCGGGAGACGTAGACCCCGTCCCCCCAACCCACGGAATTCCTGGGATTGGCCTCTCCCGTGCCGACCCAGACGGTCTTGGGGTCCGAGGGGGCCAGGGCCACCGCCCCGATGGAGACGGACCCTTCCTTTTCGAATACGGCCTTCCATGTGGTCCCCCCGTCGGTTGTCTTGAAGAGTCCTCCCGAGGCGGACGCTGCGTAGATCGTGGAGGGCCGGGAAGGGTCCACGGCGAGACGGACGATCCGCCCGCTCATGTTGGCGGGGCCCAGAAACCTCCAGTGGATATCCTTGAAAAGTCCGGCGGGGCCGGAGGGCATCCCGGCGCCGGCGAGGAAAACCACCGCCCCCAGGAAAATAAAGGGGTTCACACGTTTCATGGGATTCGACTCCTGGAACGAAAGACTTGCTGTGAAAGGCGTCGCTCCCCCCAAAGGGGCCTCCCTGCGGGGAGAAGGGCATGACGCCGCGGGGAGAGTCCCGGGCGTCCCGCGGCGGCCGGAGTTTCCGTCCCTCCGTGTTCTCACGCGCGGGCCGGAAGAATACCTTACGGTTCAGGGGGTTCCTTGTTCACTCTTTCTT
Source organism: Planctomycetota bacterium (assembly GCA_027011425.1). Classification (GTDB taxonomy): domain Bacteria; phylum Planctomycetota; class UBA1135; order UBA1135; family JALUZX01; genus JALUZX01. The sequence goes on along the minus strand of JALUZX010000009.1, from coordinate 3,607 downwards.
CTTTCCGGTCTCCCTCTTCCTCCGGCGCTCCCTTCTCTTCATCTCCCGGATCATCTCTTCCAACTCCTTCACCCTCTTCGCCAGGATCCGGACCTTCTCCTCGAGTTCCTTCCTGGAAAGGGAGGAGAAGGAGACCTCCTTCCGCCGGACCGCGACCCTGCGCCTGGAGGGAATGTGGAATGTGACAAGTTTCTCGGTCTGCTCGTGGAACTTGCGGAATTTCCTCCAGCAGAGCCGCATGAGCTTGTCGAAATTCTCCAGGGCCCTGGGGTCGGGCGTAGGCGCGGTCCAGAGATCCCGGAGCATCTCGATCCTCTTCTTCAGGAGGGGAACCATCTCGTCCAGCGCCTTGTTGTGGATCCCGCGGGCCGCGAGGACATCCCTGGCCAGGGCGGCGGTGAGCCACTCCATGACCCGTCCCATCCCGGAAGGCGGATACCTCTCCCGGCCCTTCTCCTTGCCGGGCCGCTCCCAGTCCTTCAGGTGCCTCTTGAGTTCCCCCCAGAACCGGTCGTACCTCGCCCGGATCTCCTCCCCGGAAAGGCCTCGGACGGACCACTGGAGAATGAGACAATACTGGGCCATGTGGGTCCTGGGCCGGTTCCTGTTGGCGTAGGTGACCCTGGTCATGGCCCAGCGGTGCAGGATGGCGATCCGTTTCTGGTAATCAGGAAGGTCGCGGAATCTCCGGATGGCCTTGGTCGTCCAGATGCGCGCCCCCATGGACTTGTTCATCTCCAGGTAGATTTCGGCTCCCAAGATGAGCGCCTGGGGCGTAACCTTCCGGTTATTCGGAAATTCCTCGGAGATCTTCCGGCACCAGAAGAGCGCACTGTCCAGGTTGCCGCTCTCCCGGTCCAGCCGGGCGGCCTTCAGGTAATCCTCGGGCTTGGCCTTGAGGCGGTGGGGCTTTTGAAGGCGGCGGCCCGCCTGGGCCAGGACGACAGGAAGTTCCCGGACCTTCCCCTTCCCGCCGGCCTGGGCCGGCAGAAGCCCTCCCAGGGCCGCCAAGGCCGGGAGGGTGAAAGAAAGAAGAGTCCAGTTTCTCGCGCGCACGGCTATGTCCTCACAAGGACCTAAGTCTACAAGATCCCCCCGGGCGAAGATGTGAGAAGAGCGTAAGGCTTGGAAGGGACGTCCCAGGAAGACGCGGGCCCATCACGCCAGGCGATAGCCCACCCCGTGGACCGTGAGGATGTGCCTGGGCCGGGCCGGATCCGCCTCCAGGAAGCGGCGGAGCTTGAGCACGTGGAAATCCACCGTCCTGGTGTCGGGAAGGACCGAATACCCCCAGACCTTGCGGAGGAACTCCTCCCGGGTCACGGCCCTGCCCCGTCTTTCCGCCAGGAGCTGGAGCATTCCCGCCTCGAGAGGGGAAAGATTGTAAATCTCTTCTCCCTTTTTGAGGGTGAAGGCCCCGAAATCGATCTCCGCGTCCCCCACCTTGATGACCTTGGGAACGGCCTCCGAACCCTGGTAGGAGGCCCTTCGCAAAAGCGCCTTGATCCGAGCCAGGACCTCGGCGAAACTGAAAGGCTTGGTCACGTAATCGTCGGCCCCGATCTCGAGAAGGAGGACCTTGTCCACTTCCCGGTCCCTGGCCGTAAGAACCAGGACGGGAATGTTGGACCCCGACTTCCGCAGGTCCCTGAGAACGTCCGTTCCGGAACGCCTGGGAAGCATGAGATCCAGGACGACCAGGTCCAACCCGCCCTCTTCCAGGCACTGATCGGCTTCCACGCCGTCGGCCGCTTCCACGACTTCGAAGCCCTCGAACCGGAGATTTTCCGCAAGAGAGGAGCGGATGGCCTCCTCGTCCTCGACGACCAGGATTACCTTCATGGGTCGACCTTTCGAAAGCTGAAGAGTGTCAGACCGCTTGATTCTCTCCCTTGGCAGCCTTTTTTTCTACCCGTTGCCCTAGGTAAGAATTTTGAAAGTCCGGGGGAAACCTCTCACGAGGAAGCGGGAAGAAGCAAGGTGAAGGTGGCCCCCCCGCCTTCCGTCGGGGAGACCCGGATCTCCCCGTCTTGGCCCCGGACCAGTTCCCTCGCAACAGCCAGGCCGAGGCCCACGCCGGGGATGTTCCGTTCCTCGTTTCGGACCCTGTAGAAACGCTGAAAAATCTTCTCTTCCTCCCCCGGCGGTATCCCCACGCCGTGATCCACCACGTCGAATGCCACCATCTTTCCTTCCCGGCGGACCCGGAGCAGGATCTCCCGGGAGTCGCCGGAATACTTCACGGCGTTCCCGACGAGGTTCCCCAGGGCGCGGGAAGCGGCCTCCCTGTCCGCCATCACGGGCGGAAGCCCTTCCTCGATCTCCCGTTTCACTTCGAATCCCTTGGCCTGGAGAATGGATGCATAAGAGAGAAGGGTGGATTCCAGGAGTTGGGAAGGGTCGACCCGCTCGAGGCGCATCCAGGAGGTTCCGGCCCTCTGCATCCTGGAGATGTCCAGGATGTCCGAGACCATTTTCTCCAGCCTCAAGGCTTCTTCCTTCACCTGCCGCACGCTCAAGGCCGCCCTCTCGGGGGGAAGGCCCTTTCTCTGCAGGAGTTCCGCGTTCAAGAGGATGCTCGTGATCGGGGTCCTGAGTTCATGGCTTACGGTATCCATGAACTCCCTGCGCATCCTCGCCAGGGTGATTTCCTGCTGGAGGGAACGGATGGCGAGAAGGGTCCCTCCCCCCAGGGCGCTGACGATGAGCAAAAGGCCGATCCAGGGAAGGGCCCGCTCCGACCTCGAGGGAACGGGAAGGGGGGCGAAGGCCCGGACGAAGATCCCCATGCCTTCCCCGGAAAAAAGCTTCTCATACTGGACCATCTTCTTTTCGTCCCGCCCACCCGAGGCCAGATGAATGTTTCCCTCCGCCGTGGTCAGGACGAAACCTCCCCCCTGGAAGAGCGACCGGGCCGATTCCTGGATTTTCCTGGAAATGTATTTGGGCTCCAGGACCACACATTCCAGCCCCGGCCCCCCGGCCAGGGAAACTCTTCGAAACCCGGCGATCAGGGGTTCGCCCTGGACTTTCAGGGCCTTCCAGCGGGGCCCCGCCCCCCCTTTCCGGTTCCAACCCTCGGTCGCCACCAGGGGAAGGAGAAAGCGCCTTACCAGAATCACGGCCCTTCTCCACCTTTTCAAGTCGGGCGGAAACTCTCCTCCCAGCTCCTTGAGGGCGCCCCGCAGGAGGTATTCCTCCATGAAGGAATCCATGGGCCAGGCCTCCAGGGCCAGGTCCCGGAGGAGGTTCCGGATAACCCGGAGCCGTTCCTTTTCCTGGCCGGCCTCCTTGTACAGGGAGGCCAACCTCAAGGCCGCCAGGGGCGCCAGGGGAAGGCCGTCCAGCTTCCGGGCTCCCGGGTAACGGGAAACGACCTTCTCCAGGAAATCGATCTGGACAGGCTCCGCCAGGGCGCCGCCGGCGATGGAGGCGGCCCAGAAACACAGGAGGGCTCTCCCCGAAGGGTGGGGGCACGTGTCCAGGGCGTCCTTGAGGAGGGAATAGGCCTGGTCGGGCTTGTTCTCCAGGCTCAAGGCCCTGGCCTTCTTCCGGAGGGAGGCGAGCTTCCCCGCCCACAAGGGATCCACGGGGGGAAGCATGGTAT
>JALUZX010000008.1 GCA_027011425.1 Planctomycetota bacterium | reverse complement strand
TCTCCGGGGCCGCCCTTCCCGGGGGGCTGGGGGGGAAGCCTTGAAACTCGAAGAACTCACGGTGGACCTCCTGAAGAAGGTGGTGGAGATCTACAACCGGAAGGCCTACCCGGCCTCGAGCGGGAAGAAGAAGGTGGTGGATCTCCCCCCCGACGCCTCCCTGGAGGAGATCCTGGATTTCTTCGAGGAAAAACCCTCCGGGAAGGGGGAAGGCCTCCGGCGCTACGCCGTGGCCCTGGGGAACATCAATTACCCCCGAATGAAATTGGTCTTCCAGGAGCATCTCTTTCCCGGGGAGTTCTGCTTCGTCGTGGACACCCACGACGACATGGAGATGCCCCCCAACGCCCCCGACATCGAGGCCTGGCTGGCACTGAAACAGACCAACCGCCGTCTCAAGCTCGAGATCGAGGAGGCCTGGGAGGAGGCGGGGATTCCTACCCAACGGATGCTCCTGGAACTGGCCGGACAAGTGGAGTCCAAGCGGCCCTCGCGCGGGAAGTCCATCCTTGTGGCAGACGACGAGGAGGACCTGGCCCAAGCTACGGTGGAGATGCTGAAGAAGCACGGATACGACGCCTGGGCGGTTTTCGACGGGGAGGCCGCCCTGGAGCAGGTCCGGGAGAAGAAGCCGGACCTCCTGGTCATCGACAACGAGATGCCCAAGCTCTCGGGAATGAAGGTGATCGAGGCTTTGGGGAAGGACCCGGAGACCCGGGCTCTCCCGGTGCTTCTCATGACAGGGGGCCCCATCAGCCTCTCGGAGAAGAAGCGGGCCTCGGGGTTTCTCTGCAAGCCTTTTTCCGAGAAGCTCCTCGTCTCGGTGGTTCACCATCTTCTCGGGGAGGAAAGAGAGGAGCGGGAACCCGCCGGCGACGAGAAGGGGGGCGGTCTTGCGCCGGAAGAGAGGGGCTCCTAGGCTGGCCTTTTTGATCCGGGCCCGCGGCGGGATCCAGGATGCAGGAACTCCTTGGCAGCGGGCCGGGGCGGATTGAAATGCGACACCCCGGCGGAAGGCAGTGGGGATGATTGATTTCGCGGCGTACTGGCAAAAGACAGGGCAGTTCCTGAGGAGCCTCTTCGGCTCCCAGAACGAGAGGGTCGTCAAGTCCCTCTGGCCCAAGGTCTACGAGGTGAACGAACTCGAGTCCTGGGCCAGGGACCTCTCGGAGGAGGCCGTCAAGGAGAAGGTGGCCGAATGGCGGGAGAAGGTGCAATCCGGCGAGGTCACCCTGGACGACGCCCTGCCGGAGATCTTCGCCATGACCAGGGAGGCGGCGCGCCGGACCCTGGGGATGCGCCATTTCGATGTCCAGATCATGGGGGGCATCGTGCTTCACCAGGGAAAGATCGCCGAAATGGTCACGGGCGAGGGAAAGACCCTGGTGGCCACCCTGGCGGCCTCCCTGAACGCCCTGGACGGAAAGGGCGTCTACATCGTCACGGTCAACGACTACCTGGCCAAGCGGGACCGGGACTGGATGGCCCCGGTCTACGAATACCTGGGCCTCACCGTGGGGGCCATCCAGTCCGACATGGATCCCTGGCAGAGGCACCCGGAATACGCCTGCGACATCACCTACGGAACCAACAACGAGTTCGGTTTCGACTATCTCCGGGACAACATGAAGCTCCGTGTGGAGGAGCAGGTCCAGAAACATCTCCACTACGCGATCATCGACGAGGTGGACTCCATCCTCATCGACGAAGCCCGGACGCCACTCATCATTTCCGGTCCTCCGGAAGGGAAGACGGAGAAGTATCTCCTGGCCGACCGGATCGCCCGGCGCCTCAAGCCGGGCGCGCATTTCGAGATCAAGGAGAAGGAGCAACTCTGCCTTCTCACCGACGAGGGGATCGAGTACGCCGAGCGCCTCGCCGGGGTGGACAGCTTCTACTCGGGCAAGAACATGGACTGGCCCCACCACATCGAGCAGGCGCTCCGGGCCCACAACATCTACAAGCGGGACCACCACTACGTGGTCAAGGACGACGAGATCATCATCGTCGACGAGTTCACGGGGCGCCTCATGCACGGGCGGCGCTGGAGCGACGGCCTGCACCAGGCAGTGGAAGCCAAGGAGGGGATCCGGCCCAGGGAAGAGAACCAGACCCTGGCGACCATCACCTTCCAGAACTATTTCCGGCTTTTCGACAAGCTCGCCGGGATGACCGGGACGGCCATGACCGAGGCCGGGGAGTTCGCCAAGATCTACAACCTGGACGTGGTCTCCATCCCCACCAACAGGCCTCTCATCCGGCGGGACAACGACGACCACATCTATCTTACCGAAAAAGACAAGTTCAGGGCCATCGTCGAGGAGATCGAGAGGATCCACTCCATGGGGCGCCCCATCCTGGTGGGCACCACATCCATCGAGAAGTCGGAGCGCCTCTCGGCCGCCCTCTCGAGGCGGGGCCTCGGACACGAGGTGCTCAACGCCAAGCACCACGAGCGCGAGGCGAAGATCGTGGCCCAGGCGGGCCAATACGGGGCCATCACTGTGGCCACCAACATGGCCGGCCGCGGCACGGACATCAAGCTGGGCGAGGGGGTGGTCAAGGAGACCTGTCTCCACCCGGAGACGGGGGAGACCTGGTGTTGCATCGGTTGCAACCGCCCCGAGAGGGCAGGCGACTGCGCGGGCTGCTGGAAGAAGAAGGCCGACCCGGACAACTGGCGGGGCGGGAAGTTCGCCAAGTGCGTCCTGGGCAACAAGGCGCCCTGCGAGTGCGGGTCGGGCAAGCCCTACATCAAGTGCTGCTATCCTAAATACGGGGAATGGGAAGATCCCCCCTGCGGCCTGCACATCATCGGGACCGAGCGCCACGAGGCGCGCCGGATCGACAACCAGCTCCGGGGCCGCGCCGGCCGGCAGGGGGACCCGGGTTCCACCCGTTTCTTCCTCAGTTTCGACGACGACCTGATGCGCATCTTCGCCCGGGACTGGGTGAAGACGGTCATGGAGAAGCTGGGCCTCAAGGAGGGCGAGGTGATCCGGAGCCCCATGGTCTCCCGGGGGATCGAGCGGGCCCAGAAGAAGGTCGAGGACCGGAACTTCGAGATCCGCAAGAACCTCCTGGAATACGACGAGGTGATGGACAAGCAGAGGAAGTTCGTCTACCGCGAACGCCAGGAGGTGCTCGAAGGGAAGGACACGAAGGAGAAGGTCCTGGAGATGATCGACAAGGTCGTCTCCCAGGCCGTGGAAGGCTTCATGCCCGAGCAGGGCGAGCCCGACATGGATGGCCTCAAGGTCTGGCTGGCCCACAAGTTCGGGCCGGACCTGGACCTTTCCGGGCTGGAGGAGTTCAAGGGAGATGACCTGCGGGAGGAGATCCTGCGCAGGGCGGGGGAACTCTACGCCCGGCGCGAGAAGGAGAACGGCCCCGAGGCCATGCGCACCATCGAGCGCTACCTCCTCCTGGATACGATCGACAGGAAGTGGAAGGACCACCTCTGGGCCATGGACGCCCTGAAGGCGGGGATCGGGCTCAGGGGCTACGCCCAGGTCGATCCCAAGACGGAGTTCAAGAAGGAGGGATACGAGAAATTCCAGCGCCTCCTCGAGTCCGTGGCGGACGAGGTGACGGATCTCATCTTCAAGGTCCAGCTCGAGACCGGCCCGGAGACGGGGCCTCCGCCCTCCCAGGCCGAGGAATCCCCTGTGAGGGAGGATGTTTCTCCCCCCGCCGGGGGTCCTCCTCCGCTTCCCGCGGAGAGCGAGGCCGTCCCCCAGGCGGCGCAAAAGAAGAAGAAGCGGGTGGGCCGCAACGATCCCTGCCCCTGCGGTTCCGGGAAGAAATACAAGAAGTGCTGCGGCCGGAACAAGAAAGATTGAAGCTCCGCCACTACCTGGCGCTCGGGCTCTACGACCTCCTCTACTTCCTCGCCTTCACCGCCTGGTCCCCCTGGGTGATCTGGAGGGTGGCCACCAAGAAACGCTACCGCGAGGGGGTGAGGGACCGGGTGGGTTTTCCCGCCCGGCGAAAATCAGACGGGCCCCTGGCCTGGGTCCACGGCGTCTCCGTCGGGGAGATCAAGGCCTCCGTTCCCCTGGTGGAGGGGCTGGAAGCGGAATACCCGTCCCTGGAAATCCTCTTTTCCAGCACAACCCCCACGGGCCACGGCCTGGCGAGGCGGATCTTTCCCGGGAAGAGGGTGGTCTACTTCCCCCTGGATTTCGCCTTCATGCCCTTCACCTCCATGGCCCGCCTCCGGCCTTCCCTGGTCCTTCTGATGGAACTGGAACTCTGGCCCAACTTCGTGACCGCCGCCCGCGGGCGGGGGTGCCCCGTGGTGGTGGTGAACGGGCGGATCTCCAGGCGGTCTTTTTCCCGGTACCGCAAGGTCCGGGGCATCCTTCCCCAGCTTGGTTCGATCGACCTCTTCTGCATGCAGAACGAGGAATACGCCGAGAGGATCCTGGGCCTGGGCGTGGACCCCTCGCGGGTGAAGGTCACGGGGAACCTCAAGTACGACGCCCTGAAGGTCCGGGAGCGGGTGGACCCCGATCCCGAATTCGCCCGGATCACCGGGAAGGGCGACGGGCGCCTGGTCCTGGTGGGGGGCTCCACCCACGGAGAGGAGGAGGAGATCCTCCAGCGGATCACCCGTGAACTCCGGCGGAGGACGGGAAA
>JALUZX010000007.1 GCA_027011425.1 Planctomycetota bacterium | reverse complement strand
TCCATCTCGCGGGCTTCCAGGAGGACCCCTGTCGGGTTGTGGAGGTTGGTGAGCAGGACCATGCGGGCTCCCCGGGAGAGCCCTTCTTCCAAGGCGTCCCGGTCCACTCGGGCTTCCCGGTCGGGGCCGGGGCAGGGGCTCCACCCGGGCGCCGGCAAGCAGGGGAACCCGGTGGAGGGCCTGGTAGCCCGGGGTCTCCGCAAGGACCAGGTCCCCTTTCTCCAGGAGGGCCAGGCAGACCAGGAAGAGGCCCATGCTGGAGCCTCCCCCCGAGAGGAAGACCTCCCCCGGGTCCAGGTCGTGGCGGGCGGCGATCCTCTCGGCCACTGCCTTGGGCCCGTAGGGGTCCACTTCCTCCAGGGTGAAATCCAGGGGAGGATCCCCCAGGATCTCCCGGGGAAAGGGCCCCATCCCGCTCTGGAGCATCTGGTGTCCGGGGAGGCGGGAATGGGCCTTGGCCCAGGCCATGTAATCAAAAGGTTGAAAGTTCATGGGGAAGCCGCCTTGGTTCTTTTCCTGCCCTGCCGGTATCATGCCGGCATCCGCCCAAGGGAGGGATGTATCATGAAGGCATTCCGGCAACCAGTTTTCCTTTTCGTTTCCGTTTTTGCGATTCTCGGCGCCCTTCCCGCCCAGGGAGAGGGCTCGGAACCCCGCGCGGCCCTGGTCCAGGCCAAGGAGGGCCGTCTTTTTTGCATGGAGGCGGAAACTCCGGACGTGACCTTTCCGGGCCGGCTCCCCAAGGGCGCCCTGGTCCTGGTCCGGGCCGAAGGCCCGAGTTGCAAGGGCACGGGGACCCATTTCTTCAAGGTCACCCTTCCTGGGGGATTGGAAGGATACATCTACGCCCGCTACGTGACCCAGACGGGGCCCGGCATGGGTGAGACCAACGCCTCCCGGGTCCTCCTCAGGATCGGCCCTTCCAACCAGTACTTTCCCGTGGCGCCCCTTCCCAAGGGGAGCAAGCTCCGGCTTCTCGGGCGCAAGGGGGACTGGTGGCACGTCCTCTCTCCCGAGGAGATTCCCGCCTGGATGCGTGTGAAGGACCTGAAGATCCTGGGGCCGGCCCACCTCTTCACCAGGGAGATCGAAAAGGCCCGGCAGGCCCGGCTCTCCCAGTGGAAGGCCTTGCTGGCCGCCCAGGCCCGCCGGGCGGAACTGGAAAAGAAGACGGCCCAGGCCGCCAAGGCACTGGCCGCCCTGCAGTCCCTGCTGGCCGCCGAGAAGGCCAAGGACCCCGAAAAGGCCGACCTCTCGGCCTTCAAGAAGTCCCTGGCCGCTTTCCACAAAGCCTGGCCCGAAAAAAACCTGCGCGAGATGGGGCTCCAGGAGCAGGTGGATCTCCTGGAGAAGGAAATGGAACGCCTTCAGCTTCTCCACGACACCCTGGTGGCCAAGCGGAAGGCCGAGGAGGAGCTGACCAAGCTGGGGAAACCGGGCCGGAAGAAGAAGGGAGAGGTGCCACCTTTCTACAAGGACGCCTACGTGGGTTTTTTGGGGCGCCTCCAGGATCCTCCCTATCTCACATCCTACGCCCTCCTCAAGGGGAAGAAGATCGTCTGTTACGTCCGGTCCCGCTCGGGGCGTTACGCCCTCGAGGATTTGCTCGGGCATTACCTCCTGGTCAAGGGGGATGTCTCCCGGCCCCCGTCCCTCCAGGGGGCGGCCCTGGTGGACATGAAACGGGTCCTCCTGCTGGATTGAGGGGGGGGCCGCGGGACGACCTTCGGGCGCCTGGCGTCGCCCGCGGGCGTTCCCTGCACTCCCAACCGCCTCCGGGGGAGTAATCTTCTCTCGTCCCGGGTTTTTCCGACTCCCCTGGGGATGTGGATGGAAATGAGACGGTGGCGAGGAAAAACGGCTCTCCTGGTTGCCTGGACCCTGGTCTGGGCCGGGGGGATTCTCCCTGCCGGGACTCCCGCAATGGATCCTGCCGCCCTGGCGCGGGCTTTGCGCCTCTCCCTGGCCGGGGGCAGGGCGGGAGAGGCGGAAAAGAACTTGGCACGCCTCCTGGCCATCAGGGGCCATACCCCAAGAGTTCTTTTCTTCCTGGGCCGGGTCCGCCTGCTCCGGGGGGACCCCGTGGCGGCACGCCACGCGTTCTTCCAGGTCCTCCAACGGCGCAAAGACCATCCGGGGGCCATGAAGGGCCTGGCGCGGTGCGAACTCCTCCTCCAGGACCCGGCCCGGGCTCTCTCCCTGGCCCGAAGGGCCGCCGCCCTGGTCCCCGGCGACGGGGAGGCCGCTTCCTTGGAGGTCCGGGCCCTCCTGGACCTGGGACGGCCCGAGAAGGCCCTGGAGCGGGCCGACGAGGCCCTGGCGGGCTTTCGGGGGGCCCCGCCTGCCTCTCTCCTGGAGGCCCGGGGGGCCGCCCTCTTCCGGTGCGGGCAGGTGGAGGCCTCGGCCCGGTCCTACGAAAAAGCCCTTCTCCGGAACCCAGGCCTGGCGGAAGCCCATATTCGTCTCGGCACGGGGCTCCGACCCGCCGGCGGATCGTTTCCTCCCTCCTCTCTCTTCCTTGGGCTCGGAGCTTTCCGCAAAGGGGAACTCGGCCCGGCGGAGGATCTCTTCAGGAAATCCTGGAAGGCCGCCCCCTCGGACCCGGTATGCCACCGCCTCCTGGGAGAGGTTCTCCTGGAGCGGGCCCGCCGGAGGTGCTTCCTCTTTCATCACCCGGTTTATCGCAAGATAAAGTCCCTCCTTTCGGATCCAGGCCCCGGGAGGCTCCCCCTGGAAAAGCTCTTTCCCGGTTACGGCGCCCTCCCGCCGGAAAGAAAGGCCGTGGTGAACCGCGCGGCCCGCGCCTGGGCGCGTTACATCCCCAGGCTCGCCGCCATGGGAGCCAGGCACGACATCCTCTCCCCTACGGTGAGCGCCACCTCGGCGGCGGACCGGGCCTTCCTCAGGGGAAGGCGGACCGCCGACGGGAGGTTCTGGGACGAAGTCCGGGGGGTGGGGGGATTCCATGCCGCCACGGGCGTGGAGTCCCTGGACGAGGCCGCCTCCTTCGGTTTCGACACCCTGGCCCACGAGGTGACCCACCAGGTCCACCTCTTCGCCATGACCGCCGCCGAGCGCAGGGTCGTGGAGGGCCTCTACAAAAAAGCCCGCCGGGAGGGCCGGTGCCTGGACTACTACGCCGCCACCTGCCCCGAGGAATACCTGGCCCAGGGTTTCGAGGCCTTTCTCTCCCTGGCCAAGATGCCCGGGGAGAAGCGGACCCACGGCCACACCCGGTTCGAACTGGTCCGCCTGGACCCGGACCTGGACCGGTTCCTTAGGCGCCACACCGCATGGACACCCCTCTACGGTCCCGGCAGGAAGGCCCTCCTGGAGACCTCGGCCGAGTGGGCCCTCCTGGCGGGGAGGTTCGACGACGCCTTGACCGCCGTGGCCCTGATGGGAAGGAAGCTGACCGAGCACGCCCGGGACATCCGGGACCGGGCCCTGGCGGAAAAGGGGCTTGTCAGGGACCTATGATTCTCCCCAGGTCTTCACGATCTCCCTCCTGAGATCCTGGAATGCGCCTTCCCGGATGGAATCCCGCGCCCTCTCCATCAAGGACAGGAAGAAACGGACGTTGTGGAGGGACATGAGCACGGGGAAGAGGATCTCCCTGCACTTGTCCAGGTGGCGGAGGTAGGCCCTGGTGAAGTTCCTGCAGGTATAGCAGTCGCACTCCGGGTCCAGGGGGAGGAAGGAGCCGGCGTGTTCGGCGTTCCGGATCTTCACGAGGCCCCCGGAAGTGAAGGCCTGGCCGTTCCGGGCGTTCCGGGTGGGGGTGACGCAATCGAAGATGTCCACCCCGCGGGCCACGGCTTCGACGAAATCCAGGGGTGTGCCGACCCCCATGAGATAGCGGACCTTTCCGGCCGGAAGGAGGGGAATGGCGGCCTCCAGGATCTCCAGCCTGGCCTCCAGGGGCTCTCCCACGGAGAGTCCCCCCAGGGCATACCCGTCGAAGGGCATGGATGAGAGTTCCCGCGCCGCTTCCCTCCGCAGGTCCGGGTCGGTCCCCCCCTGGCAGATGGCGAAGAGTGCCTGGCCCCTCTCCGCCCCGCCCCAGGCCAGGTGGGCCTCCAGGGCCTTTGCCGCCCAGGAAAGGGTTCTTTTGTGGGCCCTTTCCCGGATTTCGGCGGGGGCGCCGGCCGGGGGGCACTCGTCGAGGACCATGGCGATGTCCGATCCCAGGTCCCTCTGGATCCGGAGAACCGAAACAGGATCCAGCCGGAGGAGCCTCCCGTCGGCGGGATGGCGGAAGGTGACGCCTTCGTCGTCGGTCTTCCGCATCCCTTCCAGGCTGAAGACCTGGTATCCCCCGGAATCGGTGAGGATCGGGCCTTTCCACCCCATGAAGGCGTGGAGGCCTCCGGCCTTCTTTATGAGTTCCGGTCCCGGGCGGGCGGCCAGGTGGAAGGCGTTGCAGAGCAGGAGCGAGGCCCCCGCCTCCTCGAGCTGTCTCGGGGTCAGGGCTTTTACGGTGGCCTGGGTGCCCACGGGAGCGAAACAGGGCGTCTGCACCGTTCCGTGGGGGGTATGGAGAAGGCCGCGCCTGGGCCCCTCCGGCCCGCCCTGGAGAAGTTCGAAGCCGAAACCTGCGGAATTCACCATTTCGCCGTCACCTCCGAGCCGGGGTAGTAG
>JALUZX010000006.1 GCA_027011425.1 Planctomycetota bacterium | reverse complement strand
CCCTTCCCCCGCCTCCTCCCCTCCCAGAGGGGGTCTCCCTGGAGGACCTTCTGGAAGCCCTGCTCTTCGCCTCGCCCGAGGCGCTTTCGGCGGAACGCCTGGCCGGGGCCACCGGAAGACCCCAGGCGGAAGTGTCCGCCGCCCTCAAGGCGCTCCGGGAAAGGCTGGACCAGGGAGAGCGGCCTTACGTCCTCGCCCAGGTGGGGCGTGGTTTCCGGCTTCTCACGAGACCGGAATTCCATCCCTACCTGGTCCGGCTCCGGGGCATCCGGAAGAAAGAATCCCTCTCCCAGGCAGCCTTGGAGACCCTGGCGGTGATCGCCTACCGCCAGCCCATCATCCGGGCGGAGATCGAGGACATCCGGGGAGTCCAGTGCGGCCCCATGCTCCGCGCCCTCCTGGAGAGGAAGCTCATCAAGGTAGCGGGGCGGGCCGATGTTCCGGGACGCCCCCTCCTCTACGGGACGACCCGGACCTTCCTGGATCGTTTCGGGCTGAAGTCCCTGAAAGACCTGCCATCCCTCAAAGAACTGAAAGAAGGGAGGAAGGGCTGATTGCCTGCCTCGGCCGACATCCCTAGAATGTCCCCCTTTCCACCGCCCCGGGGGATCGGGGCGTTTTTCTGTTGATCCCTGGAGAGACGTTTCGAAATGGCCTCCTTCTTCCACAAATATCAGCGTCCATTGATGCTCGGCCTGGCCTTCTTCGCCCTCCTCACCTTCTCGGTGACCGGGGCCATGCTGACCTTCTTCTCCCGGTGCTCGGGGGAGATGGAGAGCAAACTCCCTTTGCTCACCCTGCCCGACGGAACCAGGCACAGGGTGACCATCCAGGAATGGGAGACGGCCCAGGCCGTGTACAGCCTCTTCGTGGACCGCTATCCCCTCCTGGACCTGGGTTTCAGCCGAAACCGGGAGGGAGGCCCCACGGAGGAAGAGAAGGCCCACGCCCTCGACCGGGTCATCATCCTCTACTGCGCGGCCAAGGCCGCCGGCATCGGTGTGACCGACGCGGTGATCCAGGATTTCATCCACTCCCCGATCGCCAAGTACATCTGGAGGATCGAGGACCAGGAAAGCTACGAGAACATCGTGCACCGGTACTTCCACACTTCCCTTCCCCGGTTCGAAACGGCCTTCAGGGAACTCAAGCGGATCCAGTTCTACATCCAGACCCTGGCGGCGGGGGAGAACGTCTCGGTCCTCTCCGTCCTGGACAAGGCCCGTGAAGCCGGGGAGATATTCAAGGTGGAATACGCGGTTTGGAAAGAGGAGGATTTCGAGAAGGAACTCAAGAAGAAAAAGGTTCCCGACAAAAAGCTCCTCGCCTTCTTGAAGGACCTTCCCCAGGGGGAGAAGGCGCCCTTCCTGGAAAGCAAGGTGGTGGACCTGGAGGTGGCCTGGATCGGGAAGGACGCCGACGCCCGGGCCCTGAAGAAGGTCGTGGCCGGGCGCAAGCCTCCCAAGGGAAGCCCGGGAGCGCGCTTCCTGGAAGGCCTGGACAAGAAACTCGCCGGCGTGACCGAAGCGGAGATCAGCCGTTACTACGACGCCAACAAGGACAAGCTCTACAAGCTGAAGGGCCCGGCTTCCAAGCCCGCGTCCCAACCGGCCTCGAAGCCGGCTTCCAGGCCGGCGCCCCGGAAATACCGCCCCCTGGACGCCGGATTGAAAGCGAAAATCCGCAAGACCCTGGAATTGCGCAAGGCCCTGGAGATGGTCTTCGCCGAGGCCACCCGCCAGGGAAGGAAAGAAGGCCGGAAATTCGACTTGAAGGCTTTCCTCGCCAAGAACTTCCCCTTCCTCAAAGTCTTCCGCACGGGTCTGAAGGCCCCCAAAGACCTGGCGAAAGGCCCCGTTCTGGAAGGTTGGGGCCAAACCTACGCGGCCCTCGCCCCGGCGGAGGGGGAGTTCATCCCCCAGGTCCAGTCCGCCGGGAAGGCCCTGTTCTTCGCCCGGGTGGTCCAGGTGAAGGAGAACGTTCCCCGTCCCCTGTCTGAGATCCGCAACGACCTGTCGGCCCTCTTCTACAAGAAAGAATCCCGCAAGCGGGCGGAAAAGGCGGCCAAGGACTTCCTGGCGGGGCTCAGGGAAATCGGCCGGAAGGCCAATTCCGAGGGGGTGGCCAAGATCCGCAAGGAGATCAGGGAGGCCGTTGAGAAGAGGGTGGCCGCTCTCAAGAAGAACATGAAGGAAAGGATCGCCCGGGACGAAAAGATCCTGGCCCAGAAGGACCTTCCCCAGCGGGCGATCGCCACCTACAGGGAAGACCTGAAGAAGCGGAAGGCGGAGTTGGCGGCCCTTCCCAAGAAGCGGGAAGAGATCCGGAAAGAAGAAGAGAAGAAGAGGGAGGGGGAATTGAAAAAGGCGGAACTCGCCAAGGTCGGGCCCTCTTTCCGGAAATATGCTCAATCCCGGAAACTCCGTGTCGCCTCGGCCCCGCCCTTCCCCAAGAACCTCGCCAAGATCGCCCCGGCCGCCCTGGATGCCTGCAAGGACGACGCCCTGCGTTTCCTGGAAGGCCAGGAAGGGGTCACCAGGCTGGAGAACTTGAAGAAGGACCAGGTCTCGGAGGTCCTGGAGGACCCCACGAGCCGGACCTTCCTGGTGGTCCACATGCTGGACCGGCACCCCAAGAAAGTCCAAGACCTGACGCCCGGAGAAGTGGAGGACCAGCTCCAGAAGCGGAAGTCCGACGCTACCCACGAATTCGTGAAGAAAGCCCTCTCTTTCGAAGCCCTGCGCAGGAAGTTCCACTACACGAACTACAAGGGCGAGAAGGAAGAGACGAAATCCGGCGGGTCCCCGGCGAGCGCGCCTTCCCGGTAGGGAAGGCGCGGCCTGGGCCCCCCTCTCGACGGGGGGCGGGGGGACCATCCCGAAAGGAGACGCTTTGGGTGGAAAAGTGTCTCCTTTTCCATACGCTCTTACCCGTCCTTCCCCGGGATTTGCCCTTCTGCGCCTTTGCTTTCGGGCCAAGGCGTGTGAGAATCCCCTTCCCCCTGCAGGACTTCCGAAGAACGGGCCCGGAGCCGAGCCGGGCGGCGCCCTTGCCACGGAGGTATTCCCTTCTCCATGTCCACCCGACCCCTCCACCCCTTGTGGAAAGTCATGGGAGACTTCCGGGGGCTGGCCATACTGGCCGTCCTGGTGAACCACGCTGCTTTTCTCACCATGGTGCAGAACCTGGTCCCGGGAAAGGGCCTGGTCCCCCGGCCCTCGGGCCGGTTCGGGCCCGCGCCGGGCATGGTGGCCTGGATCGGGATCCAGGAACTGACCCGTTTCGCCGTGCCCCTCTTCCTCTTCCTTGCGGGCCATTTCGCCGTTCGGACCACCCATTCATGGAAAGGCATCTGGAGCCGCTCGAAAAAGCTCCTCTTTCCCCATATTTCCTGGTCTCTTGTGGCCCTGGCCTGGGGCTGGACCTGGATCCCCGAGATGCGTTGGGGCGCTTGGGAGTTCCTCCGCCGGCTCGTCACCGGGGAAGCCCTCCTGGGGTATTTCTTCACCACCTTGATCCTCCAGCTCTATCTCCTCTCGCGCTGGGCCGTCCCCTGGATCCGGAAATCCCCCAACAAGGTTCTCTTAGGTTCCCTCCTCCTCCAGCTCCTGGCCATGGGGTGGAACTACCTGGCCCTTCTCGTGGACCTGCGCGGGGGGAGCCTGCCGAGGGTCCCGGAGTGGGCCTTCCCCAGGTTCTGTTTCTATTTCGTCCTGGGGGCATGGGTGGGGGTGCGGACGGGATTCGTGAAAAAAATCCTCCAGGAAAGGAGAAAGGCCCTTTTCCTCCTCACTCTGGCCAGCGCCGTCCTCCTGCTCACTGAATCCAGGATGGTCTACGACATCCTTGTGAAACAGGGCCGGTTTCCCGGCTTGAGCATCTTCTTCGACGCCCTGGCTCCCTGGAAGATCACCACGGCCCTCTGGGTGACGGGGGCCCTGTTTTGCTGCCTGGCCCTGGGGCTCCGCCATTTCCCCGGGACTCCCTTGTTCCGGCGCCTGGGAAACCGGGCCTTCCAGGTCTACCTTCTCCACGCGCCGGTCCTCACGGCCCTCCTCAAGCTCATCCGATCCCCCGGGTTCCCCGAAATCCCCCCGGTTCTCCTCTTCTTCCTTTTCTTCGGGGGCAGCCTGGCCGGGGCGCTGGCCATGGATTTCCTGATCCGCCGGTGGGCCCCGCCCCTGCGGCTTCCCTTCCTGGGAGAGTGATCCGCGGATTCAGCCGGGAAAGAGAAGAAAAATCAGCTCGGGACGGTGGGGGGTAGAACCTCCAACTGGGCCCTTCCGGCTACGTCCAGGAGCTTGCCTTGGGCGTCCTGCCGGCTGTCCTTGAAGGCCTGGATCATGGCTTCCACCACCTTGCTCCCAGTTTCTTCGCCCAGGACGGGGGCCACCAGGGCGGGACCGCTGCCGCTCAGGGTGATCCCCGAGGCCCCCGAATCCAGGGCTGCCTCCCGGACCTTGTTGAACCCCGGAACCAGGTGCCGCCGGAAGGGCAAGTGCACCTCGTCCTGGATCCCCAGCTTCACGAGCCGGGGGTCGGCCTCCTTCAACCCGTGAAGGAGAAGGAGCGTGCGCCCCACGCTCTTGGGGGTCACTTCATGGGGCAGGGAAGGGGGAAGGACCGAGCGGGCCAGGACGGTG
>JALUZX010000005.1 GCA_027011425.1 Planctomycetota bacterium | reverse complement strand
CGTCTTGTTGGATGGTTTTTACGGTGGGGATGGTTTGGCGGAGGCGGCGGAGGAGTTCAGGGTCGCGGTGGAGGGCGAGGATTTTTTCCCGGAGGTCGCCTGGGTCGCCGGTCCGGAACTGGAGGCCGCCTTTGCCGTCGGGGACGAGTTCGGCCATTCCTCCTATGTCGGAGACCAGGAGGGGCACGCCCGCCAGGAAGGCTTCGTGGATGGTGAGAGGGGAGTTCTCCACCCAGAGGGAGGGCACCACGGCCAGGTCCATCCCGGCAAGGATCTCTCCGACCTTTTCGTGGTCGTAGGCCCCCATGAGGCGCAGGCAGGGAGGGCGCTCCATCTTTCGTAGTCTTTCTCCGTATTCGGGGACCACGTTCAGGTCGCCGTGGATGGAGCAGAGGATTTCTTCCTCGGGAAGGCCCCGGCAGGCCTCGATGAGCACGTGGACGCCCTTGTGCTCCACCATGGTGCCGATATACCCCACGTGGAAGAGGTCGTGTTTCCTCCTCGGGGCCTTGTGGAAGATCTCCACGGGGAAACCGTTGTCCGAGGCGATGATCTTCTCCGGCGGGATCCACCCCGCCCGGACGAACCGCTCCCTCAGGTAGCGGGAGGGGGAAATGAAGAGGTCCGCCTTGGAGAGCCTTTGGACGATCTCCTTCTTCCGCCGCTCCACGGCCTCTTCCCAGGAGCCTTCGGCCGGCGGCGGGAGCCCCGCGGCCTTCGCACACTCGGCGCAGGCCTTCGCCTCCGGGCCGGGGCAGAGTTCCAGGCCCGGCCGGATGAGCCTTCCCCCTCCCGGGCACATGAGGAGATATTCGTGCAGGGTATAGACTACGGGGATTCCCCGTTCTTCCAGGATGTCCAGGTAGCCCATGCTGTGGTTGGCCAGGTGCTGGATGTGGACGATGTCGGGCCGGAACCGGTCCAGGACCTCCCTGAAGAGCCTCTCCATCTCCGGGTTCACGTAGGTGGCCCGGAAGTTCCGCGGCCAGTCCCCGGGGACGGCCTCGAAGCATCGCACTTCCCTGTAGGTCCTCTCCTCCATGTGGTACTTGGGTTTCCCCGAACGCCATTCCACGTAGAAGACCCGGACTTCGTGGCCCCGCCGTCCCATCTCCCCGGCCAGGTGGTAGGCGTAGATCTCCGTGCCCGCCACGTGGAGAGGAAGGAACTGGTGGACCACGTAGAGGATCTTCAAGCCGTCAATCCTTGAAACGGTACTTGATCAGGGTCCAGGCGCCCGTCAGGGCATCGGTCCAGCGTATCTTCTTCCCTTCCTCCACGCTCCGCTTGTTGTAGTGGATGGGAACCTCCAGGATCTTCTCCCCTCTCTTGCGCACCTTGGCGGTCACCTCGGGGCAGAACTCGAAGCCTTCGCACTTCAAGGGGATGGATTTCAGGAGATCCGTCCGGAAGACCTTGTAGCAGGTGGGCTCGTCGGTAATGTGGCAGAAATAGAGGATATTGGTGAGCCAGGTCAAGAGAAGGGAGCCGACCCGGAATAAATCCAAGGGGTAATGATTCTCCTTGCGTAGAGGCCTCGAGCCGTAGACGACATTGGTCTTTCCATCCAGGATAGGTTGGATGAGGGCAGGGTAGTCCTTGGGATCATATTCCAGGTCGGCGTCCTGGACTATGCAGATCTCCCCCCGGGCGTGTTCGATGGCTTTCCGAATGGCCGCTCCCTTTCCATGGTTTCTGTCGCTGAAGAACACCCTCAGAGACGGGTCATCCCGGGCCAATTCCTCGAGGATCTCCCGGGTCCCGTCGGTGGAGCCGTCATCGACAAGGATGATCTCCTTGTCCACGGGAGAGGCTTTCACCCTATCCAGGATTTCTCGAATGGTCTCCTTTTCGTTGTAAACCGGGATAAGGACGGAAAGGAGCGGCCCCCCCCTCACTGAGGATGGGTCTGGAGAGTGATGGTCATTCATGGGTTCTTCACAGGGGCATTCTGACATCCAAGGAAAGAAGAAGTATATTCTACAAGAGATAAAAAGGATAAGAAGCACAAACAGACGGCTTGTTTGTTAGGGATCTTTTAGGTGGTGCGGGCTACGAAGAATCCCGGCCTGTTTCTTTTCAAGCCGGGGCAACCCGCTGGAAAATGTTGAAAGAGGGAGGCTGTCCCCGGCCCGGGCTCGAACAAGCGTAGAAAAGCAGGAAATGAGATCACGCCCTCCATCCTGCTATGGAATAGAATCTTGAAATGAAACGTGCGGGTGCGCCCGGGCGCTGGTCCGACGGGGGCCCCGCCGAGCGGAGCGCTTTCGCGATATGGGATCATCGGCGAAAACACCGGAAGGTCAACGGGGGCAAGAGCCCAGGACATTTTCGGTGTTTTATGTGAAGGTCTCGTGAAAAACCGGAGATGAGGAAATCCCGCGCAGGGTTGAGAAAATGTCGAAAAAGTTCTTTCGGGCGGGCGGCCCCGATTCACGGCAAATGAGAAGAGCCTGGTTTGTACTGGTTTCCCTGCTCTCGGTGGGGTTCATGCTTTTCGTTTTTTCGAAAACGATATCCCCGTTTTTCGATTTTGTCGGGAAGAATGAAAAGAAGCAATGGATTTTGAGGGCCCACATCGAGGGCGCCCATCCGACCGCAGAAGAGGAGAAGGAAACCCTTGAGATAGAAAAGGTTTTCGTCGACGGCAGGCTGTTGAGGTGGAAGTATCTTGAAGGAAGGAAGGGGTGGGAAGAAGAAAGGAAGGACAATTGGACCTATCCTTCCCTTAAATCCACGGCGGGACGGAGACCGGAACTGAGGTTATCCGGTCATATTGCGCAATTTTTTTTCCCAAAGTGTGGAAATTCGGGGAAAGTCGACCTGTCGAGGAACGGCAGACTTGTAAAAACGGTGGATCTGTCCCGGGAGGATAAAGGATGGGAGAGGACGATCCTCGAGGATCCACCCCTTGAAACGGACGACATCGCAAATATTGTTTTTCTGTGCCTGGCCTTGGGGTCATTGTTCCTTCTCAGGCCTTGGTCTACCCCGAGAAGACGGTTGTTTTGGGTCCTGTTCTTCCTGGTCGTCGTCCATCTTTGCATTTTCGTCTCTTACCCGGTGGGAACCAATGATGATGGTCCGGGGTATGTGTTGAGCATGAAGTATTTTTTCACGGACGGGTTCCCGAGCTACTTCCCGCCCGGATACCCGATTCTGATGAAAGCGGCAGGGATTATACCATTTTTAGGTTTAGGTCTCGAAATCCTGCTTCTCCAGCACGTCCTCACTGTGCTGGCCTTCATCTGCTTGTATATGATACTTCTCAGGGTGTTCAGCGAGGAGTTCGCATATCTTTGGATTTTCGTGATTTCCAGCCTTGCGTCAAGCCTTTTTCTGGCGCAGACGATCGTTTCCGAGAACGTGGCCGTCTGCTTCGCCGCTTTCGCGATCTTTTTCGCGTTGAAAGCGGAGAAGCGGCGCCCTTTGCTTTACAGCGTGCTGTCGGGGGCGATGATCGGGTTTGCCGGGCTGTCCAGGCTTTCACCGCTGGGAGGACTCATACCGGCGGCCGGCCTGATATTTTGGTTCGGCGGGGTCCGGAAACCCTTGAAACATTTCCTCGTTCTTCTGCTTTCAGTCTGTGTCGTCGTCGTCGGTCCGATGTTGTGGTGTTTTTTCAAAAGCGGAAATTTCGGGTTGGCCGACTCTACCGGGTTGCATCTATATCAAAGAATGATCTTTCAACAGGGGCTTGTGGCGAAAGACAGGCCGTACACGAAGCTTTTGTTGCAGGGCATGGATGGAAAGGATATAAGAAAAATACCGCATTGGGGGATTTCCGATCATCTCCACGCGAAAGGGGCCGGGTACAGGGATATCGAAAGGCTGCTCTTCAAGGTTTCCATGGAGAGTTTGAAGGAATTCCCTGTAGAATACCTTTTGGGGAGTTTTGAAAACCTTTGGGAGCTTGTCAAGTATCCACGGCCTTATGACCTCATGTGGGCCGGCAATCATAAAGAGTTCAAACCTTTGGAGCAAAAAGCCGTTTTGACGGTATCGAAGGAGGGCGTCAGGTTCCTGGATTGGTCTATTTTGTTTTATTCCGGAATATGGCCATATGTTCTCTGGGGCAGCATTTTCAGTCTTGTTTGGGTTCTGCTCCGGTTGAAATCGAGGTATATAGAGGCATCGATTGCAATCACTTTTCTCGGGTATTATTTGGTTCAAGTGATGGTGGAGGTTGTTTGTGGAAGATATAATATGGCGGTGGCTCCCTTCATATTCGTGATATTGGGCGGCGGGTTCAAGACGATCGGGCGGTTTTTGGGCGCCCTTTTCCCGGGGAAAAACTTTTTTTATTCCTATGGGGCCGACAAACAGGGCAACAGATGGCCCTGGCGATAAAAGTATTTCTCCCATAAACTTTCGGGTTTAATGCCAAGGATTTGGAATATCGTTGAACCCTTGGGTGCGGCCAGGTCCATTTTTTGGGCCTTCCGCAGAATCTGTGGGTTGGGGAGGCATGGAAAGGGTCCTACTGTGTGCATTCAGCCGGGAACGGCGGGCTCGGGTGCCGGCTGGGGCCCGCCCCGCCTCCTCCCCTCGCCGCGCCGCCCCCTCCCAAGGGAGGGTGCGGGGCGGCGCGGCGAGGGTATACGGCGGGGCTGACGCCCAGCCCTCGTCCTGGTGCGGACTTGGCTGATTTGGGACTTTAGCCT
>JALUZX010000004.1 GCA_027011425.1 Planctomycetota bacterium | reverse complement strand
CAGCCGGACTTCCTGGAGGTCCTGCTCCGGGCCTGCCGGGAGAAAGGGTTCCATACCGCCCTGGACACGACCTGCTTCGCTTCCCGGGCCGTGGTGGAGCGGATGCTCCCCTGGACGGATCTCTGGCTGGTGGATCTGAAGCACATGGATCCCCAGGCCCACCGGGAGGGAACGGGGGTTTCCAACGAGCCGATCCTGAAGAACCTCCGCCTCCTGGCCGCACGGGGGGCCGGGATCCACGCCCGGATCCCCCTGGTGCCGGGCTTCAACGACAAAAGGGACGACCTCCGGGCCGCCGCCGCCTTCCTGGCGGAGCTGGGCGAGGCCGTTGAGGAGGTGGATCTCCTGCCCTATCACAGGGCCGGGGAGCACAAGTTCTCCTATCTTCGGGGCAGGCCGGGGCCGTACCGGCCCGGGACGGAGGAAGGCCTCGGCCCGGAGGAGGCCCTGGACCTCTTTCGCGCCGGCGGATTTCATGTGAAAAAAGGCGGATGATCCCATGAACGAGCGCGTGGCGAGACTGAGAGAAGAGAGCGTCCAGACCCGGCCCTGGATCTCGGCGGAACGGGCCGAGCTGGTCACGGACTTCTACGCTTCGGGCGTCCCTCTCCAGGTCTCCCCCCCCCTCTGCCGGGCCCTGGCCTTCCGCCGCCTGATGGAGAAAAAGACCGTCTATATTGGGGAGGGGGAACTCATCGTGGGCGAGCGGGGCCCCGCCCCCAAGGGAACGCCCACCTACCCGGAGCTCTGCTGTCACACCCCGGAGGACTTCGACGTCATGCGCAGGCGCCGGAGGACCCGCTTCGAGGTGGGGGAGGAGGTCTACAAGGTCTACCGGGAGAAGATCCTCCCCTTCTGGAAGGGGAAGACCATGCGGGAGAAGGTCTTCGCCTCCATGACGGAGGAGTGGAAGAAGGCCTTCGAGGCCGGGGTCTTCACGGAGTTCATGGAACAGCGCGCCCCGGGCCACGCCATCCTGGACGACAAGATCTACAGGAAAGGATTCCTGGACTTCATCGAGGATATCCGGGCGAGCCGGGAGAGCCTGGACTTCCTGGAGGACCGGGAGGCCTGGGAAAAGAAGCAGGAACTGGACGCCATGGAGATCTGCGCCCGGGCCCTCATCCGGTTCGCCGAAAGGCACGCCGAGAAGGCCGGGGAGCTTGCGGCGGCCGAGAAGGATCCGGCCCGGCGGGCCGAGCTGGAGAGGATCGCCCGGGTCTGCCGCCGGGTGCCGGCCCGCCCGCCCCGGGACTTCCACGAGGCCCTGCAGATGTATTGGTTCGTCCACCTGGGGGTGATCACCGAGCTGAACACCTGGGACTCCTTCAACCCGGGAAGGCTGGACCAGCACCTGCTTCCCTTCTACGAGAAGGGCCTGGCCTCGGGGACCCTCACGGAGGAGCGGGCCCGGGAACTGCTCCAGTGCCTCTGGATCAAGTTCAACAACCAGCCCGCCCCGCCCAAGGTGGGAATCACCGAGGAGCAAAGCGGCACGTACACCGATTTCGCCCTGATCAACCTGGGCGGCCTGACCCCCGAGGGGGAGGACGCGGTCAACCGGGTGAGCTACCTTCTCCTGGACGTGATCGGCGAGATGCGCCTGGTCCAGCCCAGCTCGTGCATCCAGGTGAGCCGGAAGAACCCCGACGCCTTCGTGAAGAAGGCGGCCGGGATCATCCGCACCGGTTTCGGCCAGCCCTCGGTCTTCAACACGGACACCATCCTGGAGGAGATGCTCTACGCCGGAAAGAGCATGGCCGACGCCCGGGCGGGCGGGCCCAGCGGGTGCGTCACCATCAGCGCCTTCGGAAAGGAGAGCTGCACGCTCACGGGTTACTTCAACTGGGTGAAGATCCTGGAGGTCACCCTCCACGACGGCAAGGACCCGCGCACGGGAAAGCAGGTGGGGCTCCCCACGGGCGATCCCCGGGAATTCGAAAGCTACGAAGAACTCTTCCAGGCCTGGAAGAAGCAGGTCCGCTACTTTTTGGATCTCAAGATCGCCGGGAACAACGTGATCGAAAGGCTCTACGCCGGGACCCTTCCCGCCCCCTTCCTCTCGATCCTCGTGGACGACTGCGTGAAGAAGGGGAAGGACTACCACGACGAGGGCCCCCGCTACCGGACCACCTACATCCAGGGCGTGGGGCTCGGGAGCGTGACCGATTCGCTCTCGGCCTTGAAGCACCACGTCTTCGGATCCTGCCGCCTCTCCATGGAGGAGTTGCTCGAAGCCCTGGAGAAGAACTTCGAGGGGAAGGAGGCCTTGCGGGCCCTGCTTTTGGAGAAGACCCCCAAGTACGGCAACGACGACGACCGGGCGGACGACATTACGAGGGCGGTCTTCCGGGCCTACCTGGAGGCCCTGGACGGGAGGCCCAATACCAAGGGCGGAAAATACCGGGTGAACCTTCTTCCCACGACGGTGCACGTCTACTTCGGGTCCGTCACCGGGGCCGCCCCGGACGGGCGGAAGGCGGGCCTTCCCCTGTCCGACGGGATCTCCCCGGCCCAGGGGGCGGACCGGAAGGGCCCCACGGCGGTCCTCAAGTCGGCGGCCAAGATCGACCACGCCAGGACGGGGGGCACCCTGCTCAACCTGAAGTTCAGTCCCCAGGTCCTGGAGAGCGAGGCGGACCTGGAGAAGCTGGTGAAACTGATCCGCTCCTACTTCACCCTGGGGGGCCACCACGTGCAGTTCAACGTGGTCACCGCCGCCGCCTTGCGCGAGGCCCAGGCCGAGCCGGAGCGCCACAGGGACCTGATCGTGCGGGTGGCCGGATACAGCGACTACTTCGTCGAAGTGGGCAAGGAACTCCAGGACGAGATCATCGCCCGCACCGAACACTGCGGGTTCTAGCCCGGATGTCTCAGCGGTCCCGGCGCTTCTTCCAAGCCGCAAGGGCCTTGCGGATGGGCTCCGCCGGGAGGGAGACGGGGAAGACCTGTTCCCCGGGGATGTCCCGGATTTCCACGAAGAACGGGGGGAGGCCGGAGAGGGGGAACAGGTCCAGGAGGTCCTCCCGCAACTCGTTCGGCCGGGATAGGCTCCATCGGACAAGGTATTTCCCCGGCCCCGGCGCGGCCAGGAGGGCCGAACCCTCCCTGGAGAAGATTCCGTTTCGTTCCCACCGGGGGACTTGGCGTGGAGGCCGGCGGTGTTTTCCGGGTTTCACCAGGGCCGCATGGAGACGAATCGGCGGTTTCGGCAAGGCGCCGCCCAGGACCCGGACTTCCATGCGCAGGGGAAGGGCGTCCTCCAGGACTACCGTGCGGCTGGAGTCCACTCCCTTCAATGCCAGGGGCCGGAAGCCCCTGGCGCGGACCAGGAGGTCCAAAGAGGACTTGCGGGAAAGGATGCGAAGGCGGCCGGTCCTCGTGGAAAGGCGCCGTTCCCCCGGGTCTTGAAAGACCACCTCCACAAGCGGGGGGGCTTTTCCCCGGCGGCCGGTGAACCGGAGGGAAAAGGCATGGATCTTTCCCCGGAGATCGATTTCCTCCAGTCTCGGGTCGCGGGCGGTTTTCCCCGGGGTCACCTGGATTCCTTCGATGACCTGGAGGGGGATGTCCCCTGGAAGATAGACGGTCAGGTTTCCCTTACCCCCGGGCACTTGCGTGAAATGAAAGAGACCGTTTTCTTTCAAGACCGACCGGGGGTGGATCTTCCTGGGCTTCCCCCCCCGGAGGACATCGAAGGAAAGGGAAATGTCCCCGGGGCGGATCTCCGGGTCCAGGAGCACCTTCCCCCGGACCTCTCCCATCCCTTGGTCCAGGACCAGGAGGATGCCGCGGGCGCCGGGGACGAAGACCTTTTCCGGCTTTCTCCAGTAACCGGGGGCGCCGTAGGCGATCCGGAACCTGTGTTTCATGAAGTCGTAGATCTCGAAACGGCCGTCTTCGCCGGTCCAGGTGTAGAGGTCGGGACGGGATTCCCACATGTCCCGATCCGTCCCCGGAAAGAGGCCGATGCTTTCCGAGGGGAAGATCCAGGCCTTTGGAATCCCTTTTCCCTCCCTGTCCACGACCCTGCCGGAGAGAAGGAGGGGGGGCTTTCGGAAAACCACGTCCCCCAGGCTCGTGACGCCCGAAGGAGAACCGGGAGGCAGGGTCAGTTCCACCGAGAGCCTCCCCGGTTTTTTCCTTGGGGAACCCGGGAGTGTGAGGATCAATCGGCCGGTTCCGGGCGGGCGGAATCCTTCATGGGAGAGGAGGAAGTATCCTTCAGGGCCGGTTTGGGCGTCCATGTAGTCGAGGCGCGGGGGATCGGGAATCCACAAGGCGCCTTTCATGGGGCGGAAGGAGAGGACCTTGCCGGTCTCGTCCAGGGCCCGGCCGCGAAAGAGAAGGCGGGTCCTGGTGAAGGAGACCTGGAGGACCACTTTCTCCCCCGGCGACTTGGGGCCCAAGGCGACGGCCTCGGCAGGCTCTGCGGTCCAGCCGGTCTTTCCTTTCACCGCCCGGACCAGGATTCTTTCTCCCAGGCCTACAAAGGGGAAGATGGCCCTTCCTCCCCGAACAGGGGCGAAACCCAGGGGTAGGAAGGACATGTTCGTCCACCTGTTTTTTCCCGGCGCCGGCCCGATTCCCACGACGGCGTCGCCCTTTACGGGAAGACCTCCCGGACCCAGGACCCGGACCTCCACTTTTCCCGCGGGAGGGAGGACC
>JALUZX010000003.1 GCA_027011425.1 Planctomycetota bacterium | reverse complement strand
TCCCTCCCCCGTCGGCCCGGGCCGAGGCGGTGGGAAGGAGGGCCGCCAGGAAGTCCAGCTTGAGGGAACCCGTCAAGGGTGGGGTCTGATATCCGGTGGAAAGAGTGCCCATGGAGACGAAGACCACCATGGTCGCGCCGGGAAGAGTATAGGCCGTCATTTTGTAGAGCTTGCCCACCAGCAACCCGGCCTGGTCCCCCGTGAGAGTGTGGAGGACCCGCTGGTCCGCACCCGCGTCGGGCCGGCGCCCGCCGGGAAGTGGCTGTCCGTCCAGGTCGGTCCTGGGCAGGCCCTGGACGCCGGGATCTCCCAGGCCAACGGCCTGGGAGAAGGCGCCCAGGTGGTAGTCGCCTTTCTCGAGAAAACCGGGATCCCCCTTTACGTTTCCCCCCTTGCCGACGGCAGGGCCCCCTCCCAGGAGGCAGTTCCGGACCGAACCGGAGGGGACGCCGGGGAGGTCGCCGCCCCGGTTTCCCCAGGCAATGGAGTTCCGGATCCCCAGGGACGGGGGAGGACCTTTCTCCGCCAGGAGCCGGAACCCTCCGCCCCCGTTTCCAGCCAGGGTGGACTGGAGAATCAGACCCGCCAGGGAAGGGCTTTTGGCGCGGGCCCAGAGAAGGCCCCCGTCATATCCGTTTCCCATGAGGACCGAACCGATCACATGGAAGTCCAAAGAGCCCTCTCCCGAATCCATTAGCAGCCCGACGCCCCAATTCTCCTTGAGGAGACAATGCTCCAGCCTTAGGGAAAGCTTGGAGCCCGCCGGCAGGGCGGGGACCTTCAACCCTGCGCCGGCCCCTTCCAGGACCACATCATTCACGGAGAGGTTCCAGGACCCGGACCCCTTGGAAAAAACCAACTTCATGGCGTCCCATCCCCCCTGGATGGTCAGGCCGGAAACCTTGGAGGGGAGGGAGACGGAACCCTCGAGGATCACCGTGAGGGAGGATTTCCAGGCGACCCCGCCGATCAGGAAGACATCCCTGCGCCCCGCCCCTTCCAGGGTGACGCCGGCGGGCAGAACGAGGGGGAATCGTTCCCCCCGACGGAGGTTGTAGATGCCCGCCGCCACGACCACCTTGTCTCCGGCCCGGGCCAGGGAGAGGCCCCTGGTCAAGGTCTTGAAAGGGTGGGCCCGGGATCCGTCGCCTGTGACATCCGAACCTTTCTGGGTGTCCACGTGGATCTCTGCGGCCCAGGCCGCCGCTGGAAGGCAAAGGGCAAGGACCCAAAGGAGCCGGAGGAATTTCATGGATGGAACCTCGCCACCCTCTTCCTATCCCCCTTTCCAGGGAAGCGTCCCTGTCATGTTACCCCTCTTCCGCCAAAAAGGGCCCCCTGTCCCACCTCCTTTCCCCCGGGGCGGCCCGGGACGAACCGGTGCCACCGGCTTTTCCCCTCCCAGTGACCCAATCCGGGCCACCGGGAAATTTCACAGTGTCAATTCTTTCGACACGACTTAAAGGAGGGGTTATTCGTGGACGATGGGTCCAGGGAAAAAGGGGCCCCGTTGCTCCCTGCTTTTGAAATGGGGTCCTGCCAAGAGGACGGAATGCCCGCGGGGTTCTGCCGAGTCCAGAGGTCACGACCCGGAAAAGGAGTGCGGTATGAGGGTTACAGGATTCATGTTTCTTTCCCCCCGGAAGGTGGGAATCTCCCTTTTCGGCCTCCTGGCCATCCTCCTTCCATCCTGCTCCGGGGGGGGCGGGTCCAGCAGTTCTTCCAGCAACACTGGGAAAAAGGGCGAAGAAGACCTGAAGATCCTGACCGAGTCCCTTCCCTCCGGGGAAAAGGGCAAGCCTTACCAGGCTCTCATCGAGGTCAGCGGCGGTCTTCCACCCTATCTCTACGCCGTAGCAGAGGGCACCCTTCCGCCGGGCCTGAACATCGACAACTCCAACGGCTTGATCTCCGGGACCCCGGAAAAGGCGGGCAGGTTCACCGTCAAGACCGCTGTGGTGGACGCATCCATCCCCTCCCAGAAGGCCACCAAATCCTTCGAGATTCTGGTAACCGACGTGGGGGCGACTACGCTGAATATCAGCCTCAAGGCCACCCGGAACCAGGGCGTGGCGCCCCTGGCCGTCTTCTTCGACGCCTCCGGGACCACTTCCCTGGGCGTAAAAAAACCTTTCCACCACCTCTTCTACGAGTGGGATTTCGGTGATCCTGGGTCACGGAGGCCCAGGGCTTCCGGGCCTATGGCCGCCCACGTCTTCGAGAAACCCGGCACCTACAAAGTCATACTCACCGTCGAAAATCCAAAAGGCGAATTGTCCAGGAAGACCCTGCAGATCACCGTGGACGACCCAGCCAAGGTCTTCGCCGGGGCGAACACGATCTGTTTCTCCAACACCTCGGATTTCACCGGGGCGCCCAAGGGCGCCAAGAAGGTCCAGACCAACGATTTCGCCTATGCCCTCTCCTTCGCGGGCAGCGGAAAACGCCTTCTATTCAAGAGAGGGAACACGTTTCTTTCCAGCCGGACCTTCTACTTCAACCGGAGCGGCCCGGGAATCCTCGGGGCCTTCGGAACAGGAAAGGGAAAGGATGAAAGAGGGATCTACGCCAACGACCCCGTGATCTTCGCCCCTGACGGGAACGAGCGAAAAGTCCTTGTCTTCCAGTCCTCCGACTGGCGGGTCGTAAACCTGAACTTCCAGACCCCCGCCGGCTCCAAGATCTGGAGCGCAGTCGACGCGGACAGGCATATCGAAAGGCTGACCTTGCTGCGGGTCACGACCGATCATTTCCATGTTCCCGTAGGGTTTGCCGACGACATCATCCAGATGAGGAAAGACAAGCCCTTCGACCAGATCACCATTGCCGATTGCCACCTGAAAGACGCCGGACGGCTTTCAGTCTACATGGGAGGAACAAACGTAGCGATTCTCGGTAACTTTTTCGACCGCGCCATCGGCGAGCATGTCTTCCGCCTCACTTTTTGCCAGGAAGGAATCATCGCCGGGAACACTTTCGGCCACTGCAACGAGGTATACAGCCACCTGCTGAAACTACATTCCAGAAAATACCCGAAGTTTCCGGTTTACACGGAAAAGGTAGTCATTTCAAAGAACGTATTCCACGGGAATACGCCATGGCCCGTGGCCGTCGGGCCCCAGGACGCCATTTCCGATGAACGGGTTCGTGACATCATCTTTGAAAAAAACACAATGTTTTTCGAGTTTCAGGTGTCCGTGGGAGTGATGTGCGCGGCGGACGACGTCACGGTCCGCAACAACATCTTCATCGATGAACTTCCCTCCCGTTCATGGGGGCCGGCGGCCGTCTTCCTGGGAAGAAGGGGCATCGAACCGAAACACGGCGGCCTCGAAGTTTTTAACAATACAGTATATAGTCCAAACTGCCGTTTTCCGAACTTCTACGTGGCCCAACTGTCCACGAGCACGGACTCCCCCCTCATAGAAAACAATATCATGTATTCTCCCGCAAAGACCGGGGCCATGATCCTGGTACAGCAGCTCGGGAAAAGCCCCGTTTCCCTCCTTGCCTCCGGGAACCTTCTAAACAAGAACCCTCTTTTCACGGATCCCTCCAAGCTCGATTTCTCCCTCAAGGCAGGATCTCCCGCGGTGAACGCCGGGGTGAGCGTGCCCGTCATGGACGATTTCCGGGGGGAAAGCCGGCCCAAGGGGGGAGCCCCGGACGCGGGAGCCTACGAGTCCCACTGACCCCCCGGGGGTCAGGTCGCCCCGGCGGACCTGGGGGGATGGACCCTTCGCGGCGGACAGGGGGATCGGAACGATTCCGGTCCCCCTTCCTCCAGGAAATCTCCCAGGGCCGCATCCACGTCCCCGGCTCCAAGGAGGAGGAGGGCGTCCCGTTTCCCGTCCAGGGACCGGAGGACCCGGGGCCCCGCGGTGCGGGCGGGTCCCACCAGTTCCACCCGTCCTCCCCGGAGGGCGATCTTCCCGGCCAGGTCCTCGGCGCGCACGGCGGACCGCTCCTCCCGGCTGTCCCTGGCGGCGTAGATATCCGCCAGGAAGACCCGATCGAACCCGGAGAGAACCCGGGCGAAGTCGTCCAGGAGGACACGGGTCCTCGAATACTGGTGGGGCTGAAAGAAGGCCGCCAGGCGCCGCTCCGGGACATACTCCCGGGCCGCCCGGAGGACCGTCTCCAGCTCGGTCGGGTGATGGGCGTAATCGGAGATCACCACCAGTCCGTCCCGCCCGCGGTGGACCTGGAAGCGGCGAACCATTCCGCGGTAATCCCCAAGCCCCGCCGCGCCTTCCTCCAGGGTGACGCCACCCTCCCTGGCCAGGGCCAAGGCGACCAAGGCGTTTCCCATCCAATGCTCCCCTGGGACTCCCAGGCGGACCTCCGCACGGGGACGCCCATCTTCCATGACCTGGAACCGGCAACATCCCCTCTCCTTGTCCAGGAGGCGGGCCCTTAGGCCGGCTTCTTTCCCCCGCCCCACAACGAGGACCCTCAACCCCATTCGGCGGGCGCATTCCTCCAGGAATGCGGCCTTCTCGTGAAGGACCACCAATCCCCCCTGCCGGACCCTTTCCAGGAATCCCGTGAAGGACTCCACCAGGGAGGCCCGGTCGGGATAACAGTCGAAATGGTCCGCCTCCACGTTGAGGATCGCACAGGCCGCAGGTCTGAGCCTGTGAAAAGAACGGTCGTATTCACAGGCCTCCACCACCAGGT
>JALUZX010000002.1 GCA_027011425.1 Planctomycetota bacterium | reverse complement strand
GGGTGGAAGGATATCCCCCCTTGCGGTGGACCTCCCGGGCCGCCCGGTCCCCCCCGGCCCAGGGGCCCAAGGCGGAGAACTCCTGGGCCGGCGGCGCCCCCTGTAAAAGGAGGAAAAACAGAAGGGCCCGGACCTGGAAAGGCGCCCAACCTTTCCGGATCACCGGAAGACCTTCACAAGTTCGCGCAGGTTTACGCCCTCCTTGATCTCCTTGAGGCGGACGTAGGCGAAAGAGGTGAAGACGGCTGAAAAGAGCGAAAAAACCACGCCGGACAAGGAGCCAAGAACCGCTTTCACGGCCACCAGGAACCTCAAGCCTCCCAGGGGCTTGGGGGTCCCGAGAAAGGAGGAGAAAAAGGAAACCCCAACGGTGGCCCAGATATAGTTCAAGATCCCGAAAAGGATCCCCAACACCAAAAACGCCAGGAAGATGTCCATTTTGTATCCGGAAGTGAGCCTGGCGCTTCGGCGCAGGGCTTCCATCCCGCTTTTTCTCTCCAGGACCGTGACGGGCAAGGCAAGGGAGAGCATGACGGCCACGACGATGCCGGGTACGATGAAGAGAATCATCCCCAGGGTGGTGAAGATCGTTACCAGGAAACTCACCCAGAGAATGGCGGGAAAGCGGGAAAAGCCCTTACTGATCGCCTCTCCCAGGGAGGGCGGCTCCCCCGAAAGGGTCCGGACGGCGGCGAAGACCAGCACCGCGGAGGTGAACCATCCCACCAGGATGGTGATGAAGGCGGTTACCGACATAGGTCCCAACAACGCCGACGATTTGACTTCACTCTCGCTAGAGAGTCCCGCGGCCAAACCGGCCGTAAGCGTGCTCTCCGCCACCCAGACCTGGGAGACGAAAAGAGGGAGATTGCACAGCAGGGCCAGGAAGAAGAAGGTGAAGAAATTCCGAAAGCCCAGCTTCAACCCTTCCGAGACGAGGATCCCCGGGGAAAGAGCAGGCCTTTCCTTTCGGGCTGCGGCGGTCTCCCTGGAAAGGCCCCCCTTTTCGGGGGAAGAGGAGGGGGTCTCCCCCGCCGGTTCCGCCGGGGTTCCTCCGACCGGGACGCCTTCTTGCTCTTCCACCATGGAACGACTCCTTTTTCCCCCCGCCGGGCCCCCGCCCCCGGGAAAAACGGCGGATTCCCGTCCGGGCCTCGGCCAAAGGCGGGAAAATCAGAGTAGCTCCGCCCGGGAGGCGCCGAAAGGACTTTTTCCCCCATAAATCCCGGCACAGAGCCCGGAGGGAGCGGGGCCCTGAGGGAAAACCTTGCATTCTTCTTTGCCTTCTTCTATTCCAGTTCCCCTGGGCCCCGGACCGCCGGGGGAGAAAGCTCTTTTCAAGGAAAGGTCGAGCAGGCCATGGATGTCGTCGCCCTCTCACGCCTCCAGTTCGCCCTGACAACCGCGTTTCACTACATCTTCCCCCCCCTGGCCATCGGGCTGGGCCTGATGTTGGTGATCCTGGAAAGACGCTATATCGTCACCAAGGATCCGGACTACGAAAGGGTCGTGAAGTTCTGGACCCGGATCTACGGCCTCAATTTCGCCGTCGGCGTCGCAACGGGGATCATCCTGGAGTTCGAGTTCGGAACCAACTGGTCCACTTACTCCAGGTTCGTGGGGGACATCTTCGGTTCCCCCCTTGCCGCGGAAGGGGTCTTCGCCTTCTTCCTGGAGTCCACCTTCCTGGGAGTGCTCATCTTCGGCTGGAACCGGGTGGGCCCGAAGATGCACTACTTCTCGACGTGGATGGTCTTCCTGGGCTCCATCTTCTCTTCCATCTGGATCATCGTGGCCAACTCCTGGCAACAGACTCCGGCGGGCTACCACATCGTGGAAAGGGTGGTGAACGGCGTTACGGTGAAACGGGCCGAGATCACCGACTTCTGGCAGGCCGTCTTCAACCCCTCCACCATCCACAGGCTCCTCCACGTCTGGATGGCCGCGTTCATCCTGGGGGCCTTCCTGGTCATGAGCGTGGCGGCCTACTTCATCTTGAAGAAGAGAGACGAAAGGATCTGGCGGGAAGCCTACACCAGGGCCCTCTGGACCGGGGCCGTCTTCTCCCTCCTCGTCCTGGGCTCCGGACATTTCCAGGCGGACATGGTGGCCCGCCAGCAACCCACCAAGCTCGCCGCCTTCGAGGGCCTCTACAAGACCCCCAAAGGCGGGGCCCCCCTCTACCTCTGGGGCTGGCCGGACGACCGGGCACAGGAGGTCAAATACGGTTTTGCCATCCCAGGGGGATTGAGTTTCCTCGTCCACGGAGACTTCAAGACCCCCGTGCCGGGTCTCGACAAGTTCAAGTCCGACGAGAGGCCCTCCAACGTGGCGGTGGTCTTTCTCACCTACCACGCCATGGTCGGCCTGGGGATGCTTTTCATCCTGTTCACCGCCGCGGCGCTCTTCTTCCATCTGCGGGGAACCCTTTTCCGGAAAAAGTGGCTCCTCCGGTTCTCGGTCCTCGCCGTGATTCTTCCCTTGATCGCCAACGAGACGGGTTGGGGCGCCGCCGAGGTGGGCCGCCAGCCCTGGATCGTTTGGAAACTTCTCAAGACCAAGGACGGCGTCTCTCCGATCCTCACGAAGACCGAGGTGACCGCGTCGCTGGTGATGTTCACAGGGCTCTTCACCCTCCTTGGTCTCATCTGGCTCTTCCTTCTCACCAGGAAGATCCGGGCGGGCCTGGAACCCGTCCCGGCGGGGGCCGCCGGAACGGAGGAGGGCGCGCTGGAACTCGAACTCGGCATGGGCTCTTCCCAGGCGAACCCGGAAACCTCTACCCAGGAGTAGGGTCATGGATCTGCATCTGCTCTGGTTCCTTCTTCTCGGAGTCCTCCTCGGCGGATACGCCGTCCTGGACGGTTTCGACCTGGGGGTGGGCATCCTCCATCCCTTCCTGGCCCGGACCGACGGCGAACGGCGGGTCTTCATGAACGCCATCGGCCCCACGTGGGATGGAAACGAGGTCTGGCTCATCACCTTCGGGGGGGCTCTCTTCGCGGCATTCCCGGACGCCTACGCCACCCTTTTCTCCGGGTTCTACCTGGCCTTGATGGCCGTTCTCTTCGCCCTGATCCTCAGGGCCGTGTCCCTGGAATTCCGGAGCAAGCTCGACCCCGGCGCCTGGAGGGCCTTCTGGGATTTCCTCTTCTTCCTGGGAAGTTTCCTGGCCGCCGTGCTGCTGGGGGTGGCGGGAGGCAACGTGGTCATGGGGATTCCCATCGGCCGGAACTGGGAATTCACGGGGAACTTTCTCACACTGCTTCGGCCCTTCCCCATTCTCACCGGGCTGTTGACGGCGGCCCTCATGGCCCTCCACGGGGCGTCCTTCCTCCAGATGAAGACCGCCGGGGACTTGAGAAAACGGATCAACGGCGCGGCCCGGAAGATCTACTGGGTCTTCCTGGTTCTCTTCCTGGCCACGCTCGCCTGGGGCTACCTCAAGGCCCCCTACCTGAAATCCAACTTCCAGGCCCACCCCTGGGGCTGGGCCGTGGTGGGAGCGGCCGTGCTGGTTCTGCTCTGGCACTACCGGTGCCTTCTCAAGGAGAAGCCCGGCCGGGCCTTCCTGGGCTCCACCATCCTGACCCTGGGGGCCATCTTCCTCTTCGCCTTCAGCCTCTTCCCCAACCTGCTCATCTCCTCCACCGACCAGGCCTGGAACATGACCATCTACAACGCCTCCTCCTCCCAGAAGACCCTGGCGACCATGGCCGTCATCGCCGGGGTGGGAATGCCCATAGTGCTCCTCTATACGGCCTTCGTCTACTGGGTCTTCCGCGGCAAGGTCCAGATCGAAGAAACAAGCTATTGACCGGATTCTCCATGAGGAACATCCAAACGGGCCCCGTCTTCGGGGCCCTTTTTTCCTGCGCCCTTCTACCCCTCTTCCTCCAGGCTCCCCTCCGGGCCCAGAAGAAAGGCCCGGGAATCTCCGCCCGGAACTACGACCGCCTCCAGGTGGGCATGCGGAGCAACGGGAAGACCGTGGTCACGAGCAACCAGGTCCTGGAGCCGGCGGGCCGGCTGGTCACCTTCCCGGGCCGCCCCACGGACCTGGCGCTGAGCCCGGACGGAAAGTTCCTGGCCGCGCTCTCCATGCGGGAGGTGCTCCTTCTTGATCCCGAATCGGGGCGGATCCTCTCGCGGGCCCGCTTCGGCGGGGGAAGCTTCGCGGGCATCCTCTTCGGGAAGGAAGGCCGGACCCTTTTCGCCTCCTGCATTCGCGGATACATCGCCGTCTTTCAGGTGACGGAGAAGGGAGAACTGAAGAAGAGAGGCTCCATCCCCCTTCCCGTTCCCAGGAACCCCAGGTACCGGGGAACGGCCAACAGCCCCACCGGTCCCGTCTCCCCCAGAAAGGAGAAGCTCTCCCCCGGGGCGGGCGCGAGGAACGCCCTCCCCGTCGGCCTGGCGCTTTCGGCGGACGGCAAACGACTCTGGGCTGTCCTCGACCTGAGAAACCAGTTGGCCGAAATCGACCTCCGGACGAGAAAAGTCCTCCGGCGGATTCCCGCGGGCAACGCCCCCTACGGCCTGGTGATCCTCGGAAAGAAAGCCTACGTCACGAACTGGGCGGGAAGCCATCCAGGCAAAGGGGACCTGGCCGGCCCTTCGGGGGCCGGCTCTCCCGTCAAGGTGGACCCGGTCCGCCACATCGCCTCGGAAGGGACCGTCTCCGTGGTGGACCTGG
This sequence comes from Planctomycetota bacterium, assembly GCA_027011425.1. Classification (GTDB taxonomy): domain Bacteria; phylum Planctomycetota; class UBA1135; order UBA1135; family JALUZX01; genus JALUZX01. The sequence goes on along the minus strand of JALUZX010000002.1, from coordinate 10,524 downwards.
AAAAGGGCCGGGAGATCGCGCAGGTCCGGGTCGGCCTCCACCCTTCCGGGATCGCCGCCTCTCCCGGGGGCGCATACGTCTTCACGGCGAACGCCAACAGCGACACCGTCTCGGTCATCGACACGGCCCGAAACGAAGTGGTGGAGACCATCTCCACGCGCCTGCAGAAAGACCTTCCCTTCGGAAGCGCTCCCAACGCCCTGGCCGTATCGCCCTCGGGAAAGCGGCTCTACGTCTCCAACGGCACCAACAACGCCGTGGCCGTGGTGGACTTTCGTCCCGGGAAGAGCCGCCTCCTCGGCTTCATCCCCACGGCCTGGTACCCGGCGGGGATCGTTCTGGACGCGAAGCGGAATTCCCTGTGCGTGGCGAACGTCAAGGGCCTGGGATCCCTGGATACCTGGTGGAAGGGAAGGCGGAAGGTCCGGGGAAAGAAGGTCCGGGGGTTCAACTCCCACGACGCCCTGGGGGCGGTCTCCCTCATTCCGATTCCTTCGAAGGAGGCCCTGGACCGGATGACGGAAAAGGTCCGGGAGAACAACCGCCTCACCCTCCAGGAGAACGCCCTCCTTCCCCCTAGGACGGGGGTGAAACCCAGGCCCGTTCCCGCCCGCCACGGCGAGCCCTCCCTTTTCGAACACGTGATCTACATCATCAAGGAGAACCGGACCTACGACCAGGTCCTGGGGGACGTGAAGGAAGGAAACGGCGCCCCCGAACTCTGCATCTTCGGCCGGAAGGTCACCCCCAACCACCACAAGCTCGTGAAGGAATTCGTCCTCCTGGACAACTTCTACTGCAACGGCGTGCTCAGCGCCGACGGCCACCTCTGGGCCGACCAGGCCTACGTGACGGACTACGTGGAGAAAGCTTTCGCCGGTTGGCCCAGGAGCTACCCCTACTGGGGGGGAGACGCCATGGCCTATGCCTCCAGCGGATTTCTCTGGGACAACGCCCTGGCCCGGGGAAAGACGCTCAGGATCTTCGGGGAATTCGTGAAGGCAACCATCCGCTGGAAGGACCCGTCCAAAAAGGGCCGGCCGGGCTGGAGCGATTGTTACAAGGACTTCCTCCAGGGCACGGGGCTCATCGAGATCCGGGCCCAGGCCTCCATCGCGACCCTCCGGCCCTACATCTGCCCCGGGGCCGTCGGTTTTCCGAGCATCGTAAGCGACGCCTACAGGGCTTCCCGTTTCCTGGAAGAGCTGAAGGGCTGGAAGAAGAAGGGGAAGATGCCGAATCTCGTGATCATGCTCCTTCCCAACGACCACACTTCCGGGATGCGCCCCGGCAGGCCCACCCCCGAGGCGTCGGTGGCGGACAACGACCTGGCCCTGGGAAAGATCGTGGAGGCCGTAAGCCACAGCCGGTTCTGGCCGAAGACCTGCATCTTCGTCACCGAGGACGACCCCCAGAACGGCTTCGACCACGTGGACGGCCACCGGACGGTGGGCATGGTGATCAGTCCTTACACGAAAAGGGGATACGTGGATCACCACAACTACAACCAGACCGGCATGATCAAGACCATCGAGCTTCTCCTGGGCCTTCCCCCCATGAACCAGCTCGACGCCTCGGCCTCGGCCATGACCACATGTTTCACGGACAAACCGAACCTGGCGCCCTATAAGGCCGTGAAGAACGAGATTCCCCTGGATCGCCTGAACCGGAAGGTCTCCCTGCTGAAGGATCCCAGGGCGCGCAAGTGGACCCTTGCCTCCCTGGCCCTCCCCCTGGACGAGGTGGACGAAGCGGACGAGGACACCCTGAACCGGATCCTCTGGTTCGCCGTGAAGGGCAGGGACGACACCTACCCCGCCTGGGCCGTCCACGACGACGAACACCCGTAGGGGAAGGCCAAAGAACAGGAAAAGGACACGGAAAAAGGCTAGAATCTCCCCGGTCCGCCGGGACCGATCTTTTTCTCACGGCCCCGCCGGAATGGAAAGACCCACCCAGGATGGAAAACTTTTTTCCCGGAAACCACCATGAAGACCTCTTCTCTCTTTGTCCTTCCCGTCCTCCTTCTTTCCTGCCCCTCTCCCGCCGCCCAGGAGTCCCGGACGGTGTGGAAACCGGCCCCAGGCCCCCTCTCCACCCGTTGGGCGCGGGAGGTCTCCCCGGAGAAGGCCCACCCCGAATACCCAAGACCCCAGATGGTCCGCAAGGAGTGGCTGAACCTGAACGGGCTTTGGGACTACGCCCTCCGGCCCAGGCAGGAGGACCGGCCGGCCCGGTTCGACGGGAAGATCCTGGCGCCCTTTCCCGTGGAATCCTCCCTCTCCGGGGCGGGAAGAAAAGTGGACCCCATGAAGGCGGTCTGGTATCGCCGTCTTTTCCGCCTTCCCCACGAATGGGGCGGAAAACGAATCCTCCTCCACTTCGGGGCCGTTGACTGGGAGGCCCGGGTCTGGGTGAACGGGGTCTACCTGGGTTGCCACAGAGGCGGATATACCCCCTTCACCCTGGAAGCCACGGCCGCCCTCCGGCCCGGGGGGGACCAGGAGATCCTCGTGGCGGCATGGGACCCGACGGACAGGGGCTTCCAGCCCAGGGGAAAGCAGGTTCTGAAGCCCCGGGGCATCTGGTATACCCCCACCACGGGAATTTGGCGGACCGTATGGATCGAACCGGTTCCCCTGGAATCCATCGACCGTATCGAACTTACGCCGGACTTGGAGAAAGAGCGGCTCCAGGTACTTGTCCGCGGAAGGAGCCTCCTTGGGGGATGCACCGTGGAAGCGGCGGCCTTCGAGGGGGACAAGGAGGCGGGCCGGGCGGAGGGCCTTCCCGGAAAGACCTTCTACGTCCGGATCCCCCATCCCCGGACCTGGTCCCCTTCCTCGCCCTTCCTCTACAGGCTCGTGGTCAAGCTCAAGAGAAAGGGCAGGCTCCTGGACGAAGTGGAGAGCTACTTCGGCATGCGTTCGATCGCCGTCAAGAAAGACGCCGCCGGGATGAACCGGCTCTTCCTCAACGGCAGGCCACTCTTCCAGTTCGGAACACTGGACCAGGGTTTCTGGCCCGACGGGATCTACACGGCCCCAACGGACGAGGCCCTGCGCTACGACCTGGAGGTTCTGAAGAAGCTGGGCTTCAATACGGTCCGAAAGCACGTGAAAGTGGAGCCCGCCCGCTGGTATTACTGGTGCGACAAGCTGGGGCTGATGGTCTGGCAGGACATGCCGAGCGGAGACAAGTATATCAGGGGGACATCCCCGGACATCCACCGGGTGGCCCAGTCGGCCCGGAATTTCGAGGCGGAACTCGAGGAAACCATCGATTTCCTCCGGAACCACCCCTGCCTGGTGATGTGGGTGCCCTTCAACGAGGGGTGGGGCCAGTTCGACACGGCCCGGATCGTCTCCTGGATCGAACGCTGCGATCCCACCAGGCTCGTGGACTGCGCCAGCGGATGGACCGACAGGGGCGTGGGGAGCGTCCGCGACGTCCACGCCTACCCGGGCCCGGCCTGTCCCCCGCCGGAGGAGAAGCGCGCCGCCGTTCTGGGGGAATTCGGCGGCCTGGGCCTCCCCCTTTCGGGCCATACCTGGCTCCGCGAAAAGAGTTGGGGATACAGGAGCTTCAAAGACCAAGAGAGCCTCACCCGGGCCTACGTCGATCTTCTGGCCAAAGTCCGCCTCCTCCAGCCCCTGGGCCTGTCGGCGGCGATCTACACCCAGACCACGGACGTGGAGATCGAAGTAAACGGCCTCCTCACCTACGACAGGGCCGTGATCAAGGTGGACCCCAAGGCCGCGGCCCGGGCGGCGGCCTCGCTCTACCTTCCCCCTCCGTTGCTGGTTCCCCTCCTCCCCGACTCCAGGAAGGAAGCGCAAACCTGGGCCTACACCACGAAAAAACCGGGTCCGGGTTGGTTCGAGCCCGGTTTCGACGATTCCACCTGGAAGAGGGGCCCGGGAGGTTTCGGGGTGAAAGGGACTCCGGGGGCCGTGGTGCGGACTCCCTGGAAGACCCGGGAGATCCGGCTTCGCCGCAGTTTCAGGCTGGGAGAGATTCCCCCGGGCCGGCTCTGCCTCACCCTCCACCACGACGACGACGTGGAGGTCTACCTGAACGGAAAACCCGCCGCCCGCATCCCGGGATACACGCGGGGATATACCCTCTACCCCCTCGACAAGAATTCATCGGCCCTCCTCAAAAAAGGCGAAAACCTGGTGGCCCTTCACTGCGTGCAGAAGGGGGGAAATCAGTACATCGACCTGGGCCTCGGCCTCCTCCGCTGACCAATCCCACTTGACAAGACTTTGGTCGCGTCTGTCAAACAGTGACGGTTACGACAAAAGCCCCCAACCTTCGAAAATTCCAAGAAATTCGTGACCTTCCCCCAATTTGAAATGTTGTGAAGCCCCCGCCGGAACGAGGCCGGATCGGAGATCCGGGCTCGTGACGTCGGGGGGCCAGTTTCGACGCACCCACCGAGTCACGAACTGGACAAGACTTTTGTCGTAACCGTTACTGATTTCTTTGGGAGAAAGCACCCTTGAACGCATAAGGCACTGGCTCCATTTCTTCCCGAATAGAGCCCAACAACCGCTTCCGTTTTTCGGGTTTCAAGCCCAAGGAAAAGGCCAGAGGGCCGGAAACTTTTGCCTTTTAGGGGGCGGTTCTGGGAATTTCCCACCAATTTGGCCCTCCAAGGACCCACAGATTCTGCGGAGGAGGCCCTTTTTCAAGTGAGGTTCAACGGGGACTCTTCCGGGTCCTTCCGATCCGCTTCCCGATTTCCCTCAGGGTCAGAACATCCTCGGGGGAAATGGATCCGTCGGGAAGGGGCCCCGTGTTGAGAAGCAGGTTGGCCCCTCGGCTCCAGGCGCGGGCGAGCATCTTCTCCACCTGGAGAGGATTTTTGTGCCTGCCGTCTTCCCTCTTCACGTATCCCCATCCCCTCCTCTGGAGGGTGTCGCAGAACTCGAGCTTCTTCTTCACGTTGCTCTCCCAGGCCTTCCTCGCGATCTCGGCGCTTTCCGGCCTCCCGGGAAAAGCCTTCTTTACTCTTCCTTCCAGGGAACGGCCCGATCTCTCGGGAGCGGCGAAATCCTCCGTCCCCGTGGCTCCCTGCTTGAAAGAGATCAGGCAATGGGGCTGGAGGGATCGGACCAGGCCGTAAGTCTCCTCCATGGGAAAGAGGTCGGGCCTGGCGTAGTAGCCCATGATCGGGTCGAACCAGATTCCCGCGAGGGGACCGTAACGGGTCAGCAATTCCCGTAGCTGGAAATGGACGTAGTTCACGTATTTTCGAAAATCCGAATCCTTGCGCCACTTGTAGCGGGGCTCCTTGAAGGGGTAGGCGGGCCGGGCGTACCTCCAGCCGGCGCTCCTGGCGTAGAACCAGGGATGCCGCCAGTCGGCGGCGTAGGAGTAGTAGAGAAAAAGCCCGAGCCCTTTTTTACGGCAGGCCCGGGCAAGCTCTCCCACCAGGTCCCTCCCCGCCGGGGAGGCCTTGGCGTGGTAGTCGTGGGCCGCCGTCTCGAAAAGGCAGAAGCCCTCGTGGTGCTTGGCCGTGAGGTTCACGTATTTCATGCCCGCCTGGAGCGCCAGGTCGGTGATGAAGTCCGCGTCGAAACTCTCCGCCCGGAATCGGCCTTTCAGCTTCTCGTATTCCCCCACGGATATCCGCTCCCGGAGCATGACCCACTCCCCCCTCCCCAGGAGGGAGTAGAGGCCGAAGTGCATAAAGAGGCCGAACTTCGCCTCCTTGAACCAGGCCCGGGAGGCCGCGCGCGGGTCCCTTCGGTAAAGGGCCTCGAAACCGGCAAGGTGGGGGGGGATCTCGACCTTCCCCGGCTCCTTCCACCCAGGGGCCTTGCATGAAGGGATGGCCAGGCCCGCGGCGCCCGCGCCCAGAGTCTTCAGGAAATCACGGCGGGACTGCTTTTTCACCTTTTACGCCTCATTCTCCGGGTCCAGTATGAGAGAGTGACGGACATCCATCTTAGCCCGGGCGATTCAGGAAAGTCCTGCTGCTCGTCCCCAAAAAAGGGAGGCCGCCATGACGGAAAACCTTTCTGAACGAGCCGGCGCTCTCCTGGAGACCCTCCGGGACCGGCGGCCCTTGGTCCACCACCTGACCAACATGGTGGTGATGAATTTCACCGCCAACGTGACCCTTGCCCTGGGAGCGGCCCCGGTGATGGCCCCCTGCGCGGAAGAGGTGGAGGAGATGGTCTCCCTTGCCGGCGCCCTTCTCCTCAACATCGGGACCCTGGACCCGCCCCTGGTGGAGGCCATGGTCCGGGCGGCCAGGAAGGCCGGTGAGCTGGGAATCCCCGTGGTCCTGGATCCGGTGGGCGCCGGGGCCACCAGGCTCCGCACGGAAGCGGCCTTGCGCCTCCTTGGCGAAACCCCCATCCGCGTTCTCAGGGGAAACGCCGGGGAGGTCCTCACCCTGGCCGGGGAAGGAGGCCTCGTGCGGGGAGTGGACTCCCTGGAAGAACTGGGCGAAAGAGAGGAGGCCCTCCGGGCCTTCGCCCAGAAGAAAGGCCTGGTCCTGGCCGTCACGGGAAAGACCGATTTCCTCACCGACGGGACCCGGAAGGTGCGGGTCCGGGGGGGGCATCCTCTCATGGCCCGGGTCACGGGCACGGGATGCGCCGCCACCACGGCCGTGGCCTGTTTTCTCGCCGCCGCCCCCGAAGAGCCCCTGGAGGCCGCCGCCGCCGGGCTTGCCGCCTTCGGCCTGGCCGGGGAGAAAGCGGCCGCCCTCTCCCAAGGCCCAGGCACCTTCGTCCCCCACCTGCTGGACGCCCTGGCCGCCCTGGAGGGGAAGACCCTCCAAAAAGAAGCCCGCTTCGAAGTCTCGCCATGAAGCCCCTGGATCTTGCCCTCTATGTAGTGACCGACCCGGCCCTCAAAGGCGACCGGCCCCTGGAGGAAGTCTGCCGGGCCGCCCTGGAAGGAGGCGCCACGGCCCTCCAACTCCGGGACAAGCAGGCCTCCACCCGGTCCCTCCTGGACCAGGCCCGCCTTCTCCTGGACCTTTGCCGGCGGAAGGGCGCCCTCTTCCTCGTAAACGACCGGGTCGACGTGGCCCTGGCCGCCGGGGCCCACGGAGTCCACCTGGGCCGGGAGGACATGCCCCCGGCCGAGGCCCGGAAGATCCTGGGAGAAGAAAAAATCATCGGCGTCTCCGTCCGCACCCCCGGGGAGGCCCGGGCCGCCATGGAAGGGGGAGCCGATTACGTGGCGGCGAACCTGGTCTTTCCCACATCCACCAAGACCGACCTGGAGGGGCCTCTCGGCCTGGAGGGGATCCGCCCCCTCCGGGCCGCCGTGGACCTCCCCCTGGTCGCCATCGGAGGCATCCACGAGGGCAACGCCGCCTCGGTCGTGGAAGCCGGCGCCGACGGTGTGGCGGTGGTCTCGGCGGTCATGGCTGCGCCAGACCCCGAAGAGGCGGCCCGGAGAATCCGCCGCGCCGTGATCAAGGCCAAGGAGGCGCGCCATGGTCGATAACCTTGAAGAACTCGGCGAATTCGGAATCATCGATCTCTTCCGGAAATCCGGTTTTCCTCCCCCGGAAGACGCCTGGGCCGGGATCGGCGACGATTGCGCCGTCCTGGAAGGCCCGCCGGGAGAGAGGATCCTGGTCACGACGGACATGCTCCTGGAGGGAGTTCATTTCCTGAGGGGAGGAACGGGTCCCTACCTCCTGGGGTGGAAATCCCTGGCCGTGAACCTCTCCGACCTGGCCGCCATGGGGGGAAGGCCCTGGGCCGCCTTCCTCGCCCTGGGTCTTCCCCGGGACCTCCCGGTCTCCTACCTGGAAGACTTCCGGAAGGGCCTGGCCGACTGCGCCGCCCGTTACGGGATTCCCCTCCTCGGGGGGGACACCACGGCCGCCAGGAAAGACGCAGCCCTTTGCCTCACCCTGCTCGGGAGGGTCCCGGCGGGCCGGGAGGTCTACCGCTCCGGGGCCGACCCGGGGGACCGGATCCTTCTCGGGCGCCCCACGGGGGAGAGCGCCGCGGGCCTGGCCCTCGTCCTGGACCCCTCGATCGACCTGCCGGACCCCGACAGGGAGGCCCTGCTCCTGGCCCACAACAAGCCCGAGCCCCAACTGGACCTGGGCGCCCTTCTCTCCCTTGGAGGCCTGGCCACGGCCATGATCGACATCAGCGACGGGCTCCTCCGGGACCTGGGCCACATCTGCGAAGAGTCCCAAGCGGGCGCCCGGGTGGAGCTGGAGAAAGTTCCCGTCACCCCCTTGCTCGCCCGGTTCGCCGCGGCCGCCAAAAAGGACCCCCTGGACCCGGCGCTGGCCGGGGGGGAGGACTACGCCCTCCTTTTTTGCGTTCCTCCGCAACGGGAGGAAGAAGCCCTGGAGGCGGCCCGCCGCGACCTGGGAATCCGCCTCCACCCCATCGGAACCGTCACCGACGACCCGGGCATCCTCCTCGGCCGGAATGGGGAATGGAGGAAACCCGACCGGACCGGGTATACCCATTTCCGAACATGACTGGCCCCGTTCCCGCGGGCTCTATTTCTTCCTGATCGGGAATTCCTCGAGGAGCTTGAAGAGTTCGCTCTTGGTGGTCCCGATGAATTCGGTCCCCCGGGCGAGGCCCTGCTGGAGGGCTTCCAGGGCCCGGACGAAGCGGTAGAAGGCCGGGTCCTCGCCGTAGGCCTCGGCGTAGATCGCCGCCGCCCGGGCGTCGGCCTTTCCCTGGATCTCCTGGGCCTGCTTGTATGCCTCGGACTGGATCCGCTTCAGCTCCTTCTCCCGCTGGCCGTCGATCTCCGCCTTCTTTCCCTGCCCTTCGGAGCGGAACTTCTCCGCGATCCGCCGCCTCTCGGAGATCATCCGGTCGTAGACCTTCCTCTGGACGTCGGGGCTGTAGTTGATCCTCTTGATCCGGACGTCCACAAGGGTGATTCCGAAGTCCTGGACCTTGGAGGCCGCCTCCTTCTTGATCCACTCCTGGAGCTTGCGCCTTCCCATGGTGATCCTGGGCTGCTCGGCGATGTCCCCCTGGGCCTCCACGGCCTTCTCCTTGGGAAGGGGGCGGTTCGTGAGCCGGATGGCCTCGATGAGGTCGTGCCCCGAGATCGCGTCCCTGGTGGCACCGTCCAGGATGTCGTCCAGCCTTCCCTGGGCGCCCGTCTCGTTCACCACGGATTTGAAGAACTTGAGGGGATCGGTGATCCTCCAGCGGGCCGTGACGTCCACGTAGATGTAGGTCTTGTCCAGGGTGGGGATCAGGTTGGGGTCCCCGTCCCACTCCAGGATCCTCTTCTCCATGCGGTTGACCTCCTGGACGAAGGGGGTCCTGAAATGGAGGCCGGCCTGGGTCACGGGCTCCCCGACGGGTTCCCCGAACTGGGTGATCACGACCTGTTCTCCCTCGTGGACCGTATAGAGGCTCGCCTTGAGCAGGACGAGGACCGCGAGGATCGCCAGGGAGACTGCGATGAGGACCGCCCTGTTCCTGCGCGTCATTTCCCACCTCCTTCCCTGCCGACGTTCAGGAGCGGAAGGACCTTCCCCGCCTCCTCGTCGAGAACGACTTTCTTTCCAAGCCCGGCCAGGACCCTCTCCATGGTCTCCATGTAGAGCCTGTATCCCGTCACCTCCGGGGCCTTCCTGTATTCCGCCAGCAGGGCGCTGAACCTCGCCACGTCCCCGAGCGCGCGGTTGACCCGGTCGATTGCATACCCTTGCGCCTCCTGGATCATCTTGAGGGCGTCGCCCTTGGCCAGGGGCACGGCCTTGTTGTAGGCCTGGCGCGCCTCGTTGATGGTCTTCTCCCTCTCCTGCTGGGCCTTGTTCACGTCGTCGAAGGCGTCCTTCACCGGGCCGGGAGGATTGACGTCCTGGAGGATCACCTGGGTGATCCGGATCCCGGAATCGTAGGAATCCATGGCCTCCTGGAGCCCCTTCTTCACCAGGGAGTTGATCTCGGCCCTCTTCTCCGTCAGGACCTCGGTGACCGTCATGTCCCCCACCACCTCCCGCATGATGGACTCCGAAAGGTCCCGGAGAGTCCCTTCCGGATCACGCATCTGGAAAAGGTATTTGTACGGGTCCCGGATGCGATACTGGACGATCCACTCCACCTGGGCCATGTTCAGGTCCCCCGTGACCATGAGGGCCTCCTTGAGCATGTCCCGGCCGATGGGGGCGTACTGGGTCCTTCTGCCCGCCCTCAAGGTCCTGAACCCGAACTCCTCCTTGAAGGTGAAGGCCGTCTTCACCTTCTCCACCCGGTCGATGCCCAGGGGAAGCTTGAAGTGGAGACCCGGCGGGACCCTCTCCAGGAATTTCCCGAACCGGAGGACAACCCCCTCTTCGTTTGCCTCCACCGTATAATAGGAGGAGTTCACCACGAGAAGGAGGACGATCACGGCCAGAACCGTGAAGATCACCCCCCAGGAGACATGGATGGTCACCTCCCGGCCGTCCTCCATCCTGATGACTTTCTTCGGCATGGCCGCTCCTTTCCGCCCGCCGGGGCGATGGCTCTCCCTCTTCGAACCCGGGCAGGGAAGATTCGCCCCTTTCCC
>JALUZX010000001.1 GCA_027011425.1 Planctomycetota bacterium | reverse complement strand
AAACAAGGAATACATGAAGTATGACGAATACTTGGCAAAGGGGTATCCAATCGGAAGTGGAGTGGTGGAAGGAGCTTGCAGAAACCTGGTAAAGGACAGGTTTGAACTGACGGGAATGAGCTGGACGAGGGAAGGCGCCCAGGCGATGCTTCGAATGAGAGCGATTTCGATCAACGGGGACTGGAAGGAATTCCAAGGATTTAGGCGGGAGAAAGTTTTGAGAAACCTACACCCTCACCGGGATAGATTTGTTGAAAATTGGCCCTTGGCCGCATAGCGGGAGGCGAGTTGCACCCTAATGTTTTTTAGAAAAGGCACTGCGACGGGTCGATTGGCGGGGGGCATGATTTGGGTCTCCCTGGCCACCGCAGTAAACAGGATCTCTTTCTTAGGTAACTCGATATTTTTAGCCAGGGTTCTAGGAAAATGCTCCTTTGGGGAATTCACCATGGCGCGGTCCACCCTAGGGCTCTTTCAGCTCCTAAGCGGGTTTGGCCTGAGTCCGACTGCCACAAAATTCGTTAGCCAATACAGGGAAACAAAAAGGGATCGCGCTGAGGCAATAATTACCTTTACCACTTTTTCGGTTTCAGTTACAAGCTTCCTTTTCGGTATTTCTTTGTTTTTGTTTTCCAGTCCAATCTCCATCAAGGCCCTGAAAAACCCTGGACTCGCGCCTCTCCTAAGAATTGGCGCCTTCATCATTTTCCTTGGAGGGATCCCCGGCATCCTCAACGGGATTTTGCTAGGGCTTGAAGCTTTCAAAACCTACGCCTTTTTAGGGATGTTCTCCAGCATACTCCTTCTCGTTTTCCCTGTTCTAGGAGCAATGCTCCTTGGATTGAAGGGAGCCTTTTACGGCTTCCTCTCTATGGTTTTTACCTTGCTTTTTGCGGGATTCTTTCTTTTCAAGAAGGAAATCGGAAAGGCAGGTCTCCGCTTTCCCGTGAAAGGGGCCTGGAAAGAAGCCCACATTCTTTTTGGATTTTCCCTCCCCGTACTGCTTTCCAGCGGGATTTTGATCATTTCCACATGGGTCCTCAATGCCCTGTTAGCCCAAAGGGAAGGGGGTTATGCCCAAATGGGGTTGCTGGCGGCCGCGGTATCCTGGAGGGGACCGCTTATTTTCATCCCCGGCGTTCTTTCTAATTCTTTTTTCCCCATTCTCTCCAATTTTCTTGGCAACTCCGATTTTCGGAGGTTCAAGAAAGCCCTTCTTCTCCAGGTGGCCACAATAGCTGTCACAACTTCCATAGGGGTTCTATTGGTGGTTTTCTTCTCCCCCTTTCTCATGGGATTGTTTGGAAAGACCTTTAAAGGTTCCTCATCGATCTTGAACTGGATGGCTCTTTCGGCCATTCCCATGGGCATCACCATGGCCTTTGACAAGATTTTCCAGGCCCTTGGGCACACATGGTTGGGCCTCGCCACGAGCTTGGCCTGGGCAGGATTGTTGATAGGCCTTTCTTCCGTCTACCTTGGGCAGGGAAAAGGCGCGGAAGGAATCGCCAGGGCATTTTGCATCGCTTATACCTGCCACGTAACCTGGCAAGGGATCATTGTCTTTTTTCTCCTCAAAGGCGTGGGGAAAGGAGGGAAAAGCGTTCCACAAAGGACCCCTTACTGAAAAGCTCCGCCTCAGCACAGGTTGCCCAGCCTGGAAATGACTTGGTTGGTGACGATTCCAGTGATATTGGTTCCGGCCCTGAGGATGGCCTCCTTGACGTGGAGAGCGTCGTCCAAAGTGGTCTTTTCGGCCCCAACGACGAGGAGGGAAGTGTCCAGGGCAGCCAGAAGACGCAGGCCGTCGCCTCCAGCAAGAAGAGGTGAGATATCAAAAAGGATGAAAGTATTTAGAGTTTTGAAATTGTTGAGGCCTTTAAGGAAATCTTGGGTTTCATAAGGTGGTATGTAATCTGGAGTGGGTTTTCCTGCTGGGAGAAGCGAAAGGCTTGGGGAAATAGAGTAGATCTTGTATTGGCCTTTTTCCATGCCTTCAACGAGACCTGGAGATTGTGGTATTTTGAAGATTTTGTGGAGGGTGGGGTTCGTTAGGTTGGCGTCTACGAGAAGAATCTTTGCATCTCTGAATTTGGAAAGGGAAAGGGCTAGGTTTGCGGCGATGGTGGTCGTGCCTTCTCCTCCCCGGACGGAGGCGATCCCAACCAGGCGGTTAGTTTTTTTGCCCCGGCGGGAAAGAAGGAGGAAATGATCCCGGAGGGAGGCAATGGGTTTCTTCAGGGAAGGGGGGATTTCGAAGGTTTTTTCGGTTTGCGTGGCCATGTTTGATATTTGGTTTTTTGGTTTTCTGGGAAAGGCCTGGTGAACAATTATTGTGGGTACGTTGGGCCTTTGACTTTGGGGATTACTGCAAGCAAAGGAACCCCCAGTTTAGTTTCAATTTCTTCGGGTTTGCGAATCGTGTCGTCCATGAATTCAAAGGCGTAGGCTGTGCCGATTCCTCCGAAGATGGCCAGAAGGAAAGCAAGGATCAAGTTCTGGAGGCGTTTGGGCTTGGATGGCCTGAGGGGAAGGGTAGGCGGCTGGATGACGGAGATGGAAGAAATCCGCCTCTTCTCCAGGTCCTCGGCGATCCGGGCTTGCTCACGGTTGGTCATGTATCGCTGGTAGTTCTCTTTGAGGAGGGTGATCTTTCGGGTGAGCTGGGCCACGGTGAAGTCGGCCTCGTTGATGCGGGTGTCCATGGCCTTGAGTTCTTCCTGGGCCTTCTTCCATTGTTTCTCCAGGATTGAAGTGCGGGCTTCAAGGGAGGCTTGCTGGGCCATGGAGGAGAGAAGGTCCTGCTGGAGTTGTTGGCGGATGGGGTTGAGGCCTTGGGTGGCGTATTCCTGGACGCCTTCTCCTGCGATGATTTTTTTGGCCTGAGCGATCTGGGCTTCGACTTCTTTGACTATTGTGGATTCATTGGAGTAACGGGAGAGGAGATCCAGCCTTTTGAGTTCGAGTTCAAAGAGTTTTTCCCGCATCCGCTCCGCGGCGGTCCAGCCGGTTCCGCCCTTGGACTTGGAGGTTGTGACCATCTCGGGCTGTGGGGCCAGGGTGGCTTTGAGTTCGACCACTTTGGCCTTGGTGCCTTCCAGCTCGGAAAGGTTCTTGGAGTATTCCATGCGGAGGTCGCCGAGCCTTTGGAGGAGGCTGTCACGCATTGCCGTGAGGGAAGAGTATCCGGATTTGATCTTGTATTGACGGAGAGCCTCTTCTGCAGCATCCAGTTCTTTGCGGAGCTTCTGGGACTGTTCTTCGAAGAATGCGAGGGAGCCCTGGGTTTTGTGGACTTCCAGGTGCTTGACTTTGTAGACGTCGATGAGGGCGGAAAGGACTTTCTGGGAGAGGGCGGGGTCCAGGAATTCGAAATGGATTTCGATGTTGTTGGTGTCCTTGGGGTTGGAGACTTCCAGCTTGTCCATGAGGATTTTGAGGGCCCGTTCGCGCTTGCCGAGCTTGGGGCCTCTGAGTTTGCCGAAGATGGGCTTGAGGAGGGATTTGAGCCAGCCTTTGAACTTTGAGAAGAAGGAGGGGGAAGATTCGCCCTGGCCGCTTCCTTTTTTCTCTTTTTCCAGGGCGGCCAGGATGACGTCGGGCCCGCCGATCTTGTCCAGGACCTTCTGGGCTACGTCCTGACTCTTGATGATCTGGATCTCGGACTGGATCTCCTGCTCGCGTTTCATGGACCGCCCCATGACCTGGCCTGTGTCCTGGAAGATGGGGTCGGTGACGCTCTCACGGCCGGGGCGCAGGAGGAGGGTGGCCCGTGACTGGTAGATGTCGGGCATCCTCATGATGAACCAGGTGGCCCCGATGATGAGGAGGAAGAAGACGAAGAGGATCTTCTTCTTGTGCCGGAAGAGGACGAACAGGAAGTCCCGCACGAGGCCGTTGAGGGTGGTTTCCTCGGCCTCCATTACGGCGGGTTGGACGGGAGGGATTGGGATTTGGGTCATGGTTTTGCCCTGAGGTTCAGGGGTTAGGTAGTTGGCGGTTAGGGTTTTTAGTTTTGGGATTAGAGAAAAGCCGGGGGCTTGAAGGGGTTGGTGGTCAGGCCTCCGGCTGTTTTTGGGTCTTAGTTTTACGGTTAGGTAGTAGGGATAAGGGTGGTTACGTTTCCTTTTAGGGTTGTGGTGGAGGTTCTGCTCCTTCGTTGTTCAGGGTGGTTAAGGCGACGGCCCTTGGGGGACCTTTAGGGGATAGTAAGATTATGGATTTTTCTGGGGTACTGAATCTTTAGGGGTCTACATGAAGGTAAAGGGTAAATTCGGGGTTCTTGGCATTCCTGGGCCGAGGTTCGGCAGGGTTGCCAGGGGCGACCCAGGCTCCGGCGGCCCCTAAACGTACGTTGGAACGTAGAGGACGCCCGAAGGGGGAAGCGCAGCGACGCCCCGAACTTCGTTCAGGGATCACCCACGGGGAGGGGATCCTTCGAAGTTTCCAGGATCCCTCTTGGTCCGACGTTCGCCATGGTCGCCGAAGGCGACCCTGGCTCCGGCGGACTCTTCACAAATAAGAGAAATGCGACGCAGGCTCCGGCGGACTCTTCACGGGAAAAAAGGAAGGCGATGGAGGTTTCGGCGGGCTTTTCATGGGAAAAAAGAAATGCGACGCCAGGATTCGTGGCCCCTATGTTTTGGGTTTGGGGGGGTAGAAGAGGCCGATGGCGAGTGCGCCGAGGATGGCGAGGCCGAGGCCGAGGAGG